>CALISW010000130.1 GCA_938041655.1 uncultured Thiotrichales bacterium
TACCGATGAGCTGGAAAGTATAATAGCAATGCTACCTGAGTTGACTCGCAAGGTTCAGACCGAAAACCTGATCATGTCCGGACATTCTTACGGAGCGATTACCGCCATGGCTGTTGCTGGTGCTGTAACTACAGACATGAGTACTAACGCTAAAATCAGAGTAGTGAACCCCGGCGTAAAAGCTGTGATAGCCATGTCACCACCAGGACTAATCCCGGGATATATAGAGCAAGATACCTATAATCAAATGACAACGCCCTTATTACTGCAAACAGGCACCGCTGATGTACTGGAAAACTTTATTCCAAAGTGGGAAATGCATAAGGCAGCGTATGAGTTAAGCCCTGCTGGACATAAGTGGTTAACCGTAGGTAAAGATGTAGACCATTACTTTGGCGGACTTACAGGCAGATATAACCTGGAAAACGCAACGCCTACACCGGAAGCATTGGAATCATTTATTTCACTTTCTAAATTATTTTTGTCTGCTTATGCCGATTACGACAGCAAGTCAGCTTTCTTACTTAAACGCAAAGCGGAATCTGGTAGTTGGTCAGATACCATGACACTGGAAACACGCTAAAGGAGCTGCCAATGGACCAATCAATATTTGATCATAATCAAGATGTACTAGGTTATAGAAAGCTGTTTGGCGTGATCGGTCCCGCAACCAATACGGTGGTGCAACCAGATTTTGATGACATGCGTGTCCCAGGGGTTACCAATCACTATAGTCGCATTCCCAACGCCAACGCTCAGGCTATTTCCGATGAGACCTTTAGCGCTGGCGTTGCAGAAATTGGTAAGCTCACCGAACAGGCTGCGCGCGGTGTACTAGCTTGTGATCCTGATTATCTGGTGATGGGCATGTCAGCAGTCACTTTTTATGGTGGTCGTGCTGGTGGCGAGAAATTCAAAAAAGAGCTTAAAGAGGTATCAGGCCTTGACTCCAGCATTGGCTCTGAATCTCTGGTTTCAGCAATTCAGGCCTATGGAAACATCAAACGCATTGCTTTTGTCTCGCCCTATTACCCTTCTGCAAATGCTGAAGTGACTAAATACGTTAACGACTTCGATATCGAAGTCGTTCGGGACATTCCATTGCAATGCCCCAGCTGGACAGCCATTGCACAAGTTCGAGAAGATTCCCTGCGCAAAGTGCTCATGGAGCTGAATGGTGATGATGTGGATGCTATCTGCCAGGTCGGCACAAACCTGTCGATGATAAGACTGGCGGCAGAAGCTGAAAAGTGGCTGGATAAACCGGTTATTGCAATAAACACTGCCACCTATTGGCATGCGCTTAGAACCAATGGCATAAAAGACCAGATCTCTGGTTTCGGAAAGTTACTCGAAGAATATTAAGTCTTTCAAGACTTACTTCTTTTTCAAGCTGGCATCGAAATAACGCAGCTTGTGCGACAAGCTCTCGACTTCATTGGTCGTTCCGTCATCAAAATGATACGTGGTAGTGATATCAAAGTCTGGCTTTAGAAGCTCAGCTGCTTCTGGAAATAACAAGGTTTTAGTTGACTCGGAATCCTGTTGTTTAAATTCAACTGCCTTCGTAGCAATTATGTTTTCGCCATCTTTCAAGTCAACCGCCACTTCCACGTGTGACAAACCTGTATTGTTATCATCAAATAATGAAAAACACTGGACATGTAATTCAGAGTGATCGTGCTCGAAATCCGCCCAGGTTTCAAATTTATGAAAGCAGTTTCTTTGAGCTGACATGGATGTATTTATAGGTATTGCCTGCGTAATCACATGCTGAAAAGGTACGCCTCTCTCCTCACCTGTAAGCAACCAATGAATCGATAGCTCAAGCGTGACCACTTCTTGCTCAAAACCTGCCCATAATTGTTCTGCCAACTCACAATCCAGAGCCACGCTGAAAATAACCGGTGACACGGGTTTATTGACATGAACTTGGTCTGAAACTACCGCAACTTGCTGATTTGCCCGGGCATAAAGCTTTCCATGAGGAATAGATATTGCAGCAGATTTTTTGTTGTTGCTGCTATTGACAGTTGTATAGGTCAGATCTGCACTTATCTTTATTTCATTATCCAGTTTTGAAAGTAGTTTTTTATCACCATCCTGAATAGCTTGAGAAGTGACTTTGCTTCCACCGACATGACTGGATTCTATTAACTCTATTGCTATCAAGCCATGACTGGAATCGTGAACACCATCAACTACCCGTGCATAACGAAACAATTTGAAACTGATATCATCAAGGCCACCAAGTCGTCGAATCATATAGACACTTGGGAGATAACCTACTTCATCCAGGTTGGAATCATCGACACTACCAGACTTTGTAGACCCACCCGAACCGGATGACCCATAAATATTTTCTAATAAAAATCGTGTCATAGAGCCCCATATAACTAATATTTCTTAAATTCTGTAATTCAATTTATGTGCAAGAGAAGTCAGCAGCAGCAAAACGGAAAATCTCTATTATCGCAATGACTTTTAGAGGCAAAACGTTATGCCGCTCCATCATAAATCTCTGTACAATCAAGTTTCAAAAAACAACTTAAACCACACACAGGTTCTACAAGCAGGCATAACGATAGATGTTAAAAAGTTTAAATTACATAGTACAAAAGTACGAAATTCA
>CALISW010000131.1 GCA_938041655.1 uncultured Thiotrichales bacterium
GTAGTCGATGTAGCCATTGATCAAGGCGGTTGCTTCGAAACCTCCAAAGCCACAACTCACGCAGAGCCAACCTATATCGTTGATGAAGTCGTCCATTACTGTGTAGCTAACATGCCGGGCGCGGTACCAAAAACATCTACCTATGCATTGAATAACGCCACCTTGCCGCATGCGTTAGCGATAGCCAATCATGGCTGGAAGAAAGCACTGGCAAACGACAACGATCTACTCAATGGCTTAAATGTATGCAGTGGTAAAGTCACCTATCAGGCTGTTTCTGATGCGTTGGATTTGCCCTATACGCCAGCACAGGAATTTCTATAGCGTGATAAAAGCATTGATAAACCGGGCTGCAGTTATTCATAAATCGATTCCACGGCAATCATAAATCTATCCTCTATCTGATATAATTTACTAAAGTAAATCAGACCAGAGGATCACCTATGAAAACCAAAGCAGCTGTTGCATTTGCCGCAGGTAAACCACTCGAAATAGTTGATGTTGAATTAGGTGGCCCACAGGCTGGCGAGGTGTTGATAGAGATTAAAGCTACCGGTGTTTGTCATACCGATGCCTTCACCTTGTCTGGTGATGATCCCGAAGGCGCTTTCCCCGCGATACTCGGTCATGAAGGTGCTGGCGTGGTGGTGGACGTCGGTGCTGGTGTTACTTCAGTTAAAAAAGGTGACCATGTTATTCCTCTCTACACTCCGGAATGCCGTGGCTGTGATTTTTGCCTGCATCCTAAAACCAATCTGTGCCAATCGATACGCGAAACCCAGGGCCAAGGCTTGATGCCCGATGGCAGCAGTCGCTTTTCTATTGATGGCGAGCCCATCCTGCACTACATGGGTTGTTCAACCTTCTCTAACTTCACTGTTTTACCAGAAATTGCGGTAGCTAAAATTCGTGAAGATGCTCCTTTTGATAAGGCCTGTTATATCGGCTGTGGTGTTACCACCGGAGTCGGCGTAGTAGCTTTCGATGCCAAAGTTGAGCCCGGCTCGAATGTCGTTGTGTTTGGACTTGGTGGCATTGGTTTAAATGTAATTCAAGGCGCAAAAATGGTCGGTGCCAACAAAATTATCGGCATTGATCTGAACAATGATCGCAAAGGCATTGCTGAAAAATTCGGCATGACGGACTTCATCAATCCAAACGATGTTGAAAACGTCGTCGATAGTATTATTGATGTAACCGGCGGCGGCGCCGATTACAGCTTTGAGTGTATTGGTAACGTCAATACTATGAGACAGGCACTGGAGTGCTGTCACAAGGGCTGGGGAGAGTCATTTATTATTGGTGTGGCTGGCGCTGGTCAGGAAATTTCTACCCGCCCCTTCCAACTCGTCACTGGTCGTTCCTGGAAAGGCACCGCGTTTGGTGGCGCACGTGGACGTACCGACGTACCTAAAATCGTCGACTGGTATATGGATGGGAAAATCAATATCGATGACTTGATTACGCACACTATGCCACTGGATAAAATCAACGACGCCTTCGACTTAATGCACGAAGGTAAATCGATTCGCTCGGTTGTGATTTATTAATGGAGCAAGTCAGCAACAACCTGATTTTCGGTGGCGAACAACAACGCTATAAACACACTTCTAGCGAGCTTGCTTGCGAGATGCACTTCTCTGTCTTTTTGCCGCCACAGGCAAAGCAAGGAAAAGTACCCCAGGTTTACTGGTTATCTGGGCTCACTTGCACTGATGAGAATTTTGTACAAAAAGCGGGTGCACAACAGTACGCTGCCGAACACGGCGTAGCAATTATTGCCCCGGACACCAGCCCAAGAGGCGAAGGTGTTCCTGATGATGCTGAAGCTGCTTGGGACTTTGGCCTTGGCGCTGGCTTTTATATCGATGCCAACGAACCCCCTTGGTCAAAAAACTACCGTATGTATAGCTACATAACGTCTGAGCTACCTCAGCTCATCAATGAAAACTTCCCGGTATTGTCTGACAAGGTTTCCATCATGGGTCACTCTATGGGTGGGCATGGCGCATTAACGATTGCCTTAAAGAACCCGGGTCATTATCAATCTGTATCAGCTTTTGCACCGATTTGTGCACCTACACAATGCCCATGGGGGCATAAAGCATTTGGTAATTATATTGGTAGTGATAAAAGCGAATGGTCAAAGCATGACACTTGCGAATTAATAGGAAGCAGTACCGAAAAGTTACCATTGCTGGTTGATCAGGGCGGTGATGATAATTTTCTTGAAGAACAGTTAAAACCTGAGTTACTCGAAAAAGCTTGCGCAGAAAATGAGCATCCACTGACCTTGCGCATTCAGGATGGGTATGACCATAGCTACTTTTTCATCGCCTCATTCATGCGTGATCATATTGAATGGCATGCTGAGCGCCTGAAGAAATAATTCAAGGGTTCAATATAAAGCACTACTGGCGCTGCATGAAGATAGTCACTTCTGCCATGACCAATCCGAACTTGCGAATATAAGATCGGTTCATCAGGGCACTTTCATTGAAGGCCCACATCCAGTCATCAAACGCTACACGGTAAACTTTATCACCCACTGGCAAATCCATTTGATATTGCCAGTTAAGGGCATTGCCAAAAACAACCGCATTCGCCGGACCCGTGATATCACTTGCGGTACCAGAATAAACCCCGGGTGATTCTTCAGTAATAGTCCAGATCCTGTGTTTTACCCCGTCACCAACACCGTAGTTAAAGGTTTCATCCAGCGTGGTTACCTTTCCCTCATTGCTGCCTTCGATATCTACAATAAAACGTTGTACTACATCTCCGGAACGGTTCTGAACTATCCCCCAGGCTTTAACCTCGCCATCAAAAAACTGAGGCAAGTTAAACTTAGGCGAGACACTGGAGTAAGCATCACCATTAATTGAAGATGCACAGCCGCATAAACTTAATAGCAATAATAATGGAATAGTGAATTTCATGATCTTTCCTTATCAGAATTATTCAAAATAACCCAAAACAACTTTAAAACCTATTGCTAACAATATTCCAAGGGGGAAATTATCTTTAATGCAATTTTGCATGCCCGAGTACTGCATTAATACATGGACAATCTATAGTAGACTAAAAGAAAACCACTACCCTTCGGAGACACTGATGACTACGTATAAACTTTCCTATTTTGATATTGACGGCGGTCGGGCTGAACACGTACGCATTGCTTTTCATGCTGCTGGTATCAAGTTTGAAGATCATCGTATAGGCTTTCCGGAATTCTCGGAGCTACGCAGTAAAACCAGGTTCAATGCAGTGCCAGTACTCGACATTGACGGTGAGCAGGTGACGCAATCAAACGCCATGTCCCGCTACGTTGCCAAAAAAGCTAACCTCTACCCAACTGATGACTTACAAGCACTCTATTGCGACGAAGTACTGGGGGCTATGGAAGATCTTACCTGGCATGTCACAAAATCATTCGGGCTTGAAGGGGATGCCCTGAAGAAAGCACGTGAAGAATTAGTTGCTGGCCCAGCAACGACTTTCTTTCGCGGTCTCGATGAAATACTAACGCGAGGTGGTGGCACATATCTGGTTAATGACCAGCTCAGTATTGCTGACATAAAAGTGTACGTTCAGGTGACATGGTTTACCAATGGTTCACTTGATCACATCCCTCAAGACCTGGTTAACAAGGTGGCTCCAAGTCTGATGGAACATCATAAGCGGATTGAGAATGAAGCTATCGTTAAAGCCTATTATGCAAGTAGAACGTAAAGCACTTTCACTGACCTGAAAAACCGGGCTAGTTCATATGCAAATCAAGTACTCAGTATTTATCTGTTTATGCGTGATTTTCAGTGCTTGTGAAAAACCTTCAAAATCACCTTCTGCAAATGAAGTTCTTGAAAGCCAAATACAAGCTGATCGAATAATTGCTGAGGATATTGCGTCCAAAATAGAGCAACCTGACGCAATCGGAAATCCGTTTCCAAAGGGAAAAGCTTTCGACTATGGGCCCGCCAAAGGTACGATCATGCACGTCGTTGGTGTTCGCTTTGATGATGTGCTGAATTTCCGTACAGCACCCGCCGCTGACGCCAAACTGGTGACCAGCAAAGTGCCTGGCCAATTACTTTTTCCACAATTCCTGTCTCTCGGCACAGGTTGGCTTCCGGATAACGGAGGAATCTGGTGGCAGGTGGAAATCAACCATCCGGAAAACCCGCTGCATGGTGAGCATGCCTGGGTTAATGCCAGATACCTCAAGCCACTCGCTACAGCAATCAATAAGACGAACGATATAGTGCGTCAAATTGGCTTGGACTACGCCGGTGTTGAACAACTCAGGCAGCAACTGACGGAGCTACGCTCAAGTGACTCACATACTGTTAAGAGTGTCATCAGCCAGGATTCTATGGGGATCGACGCTAGAGGCGGTTCGGCACAAATTGAACTACTGGGCTATCAAGATGACTCTGTCTATGGCGAGATATTTTATGTCACTTTTAGTAACCGCTGGGGTGTCAGCGCAGCCAATAACAAAATCGTAATTGCTCAGGAAATAGCTCAAGTAATTGTCACCCCGATTTGTCAGCGCGGCGTAGCAGAAGGTTTGTGCTTATAAGCAACCAAATTACATATAAATTTATCTAGTAATTCACAATAAAATACAAGTCTTTTCCGTACTTGGCACCAATACCCTGTAGAGTGAATCACCTAGTGTTGTCATTCCCCATGTGGACATGTCACACATTATTCTCTGGAATATTTATCAGCACATACCGCGTGCAGTACCGCACTATCGAATTTGGCGATCAAGACATCCATGTTCGAACCTTACGTGACAGACAACAATTTTCAGATGACGAATGCAAAGCGGCTGATCTCGGCATTTCATCTGCCAGCTGGCCACACTTTGGTGTAATTTGGGAATCTGGTCATGTGCTGGCACACATCATGTCAGGCTATGATGTACGCAATAAGCGCATACTCGAAGTGGGTTGCGGCATAGGATTGGCAAGTCTGGTGCTCAATCACCGTAAAGAAGATATTTCAGCAACCGATCACCACCCGGAAGCAGATGACTTCATGCAACAAAATGCCAACTTGAATGATGATCGAAATATTCCTTTTGTCTGCACTGGCTGGACTGATGAGGAAAGCTGCCTTGGTAAATTCGATTTAATCATTGGTAGTGACATTCTTTATGAGGAAGAGCATGTTGAGCAACTATCTCTATTCATTAATCAACATGCCAATGAATCAGTCGAAGTGATGCTGATAGACCCGGGTCGTGGGCACCACGCAAAATTCAGCAAGGCAATGGTTAAGCTTGGCTACACGCACTCACAGGAAACCATGATAGACCCGAAATTTCTGGAAGGTAATTATCGAGGCCAGGTGCTTTCTTACCGGCGCTCTATAACAGCAGAGACTGTGTAATCGGAATAAACTCACTAGCCGCTTTTCTTAATGAGCCTGCGGTTAACTCTGGCACACCATAAACCACAAACTCTTTATCTGCATCAGATCGAATCTGCTTAGCTAACAAATCAAAATCGCCATCCCCGGAAAGCAAGATGACAACATCTGCTTCTTTGGCATACTCCAGCACATCAATCGTAATCCCCACATCCCAATCGCCTTTCGCCGAACCATCTGCTCGCTCAATATAGGGCTTTAACTTAACCTCAAAACCAATTGCCCGTAAAATGTTTTGAAACTGTTTTTGTTTTTCATCACCACGATCAATCGCATAAGCAAAGGCATGCAACACTTCTCTACCCTCGGTAGCATGAGCCCAGAATTTGTTGTAATCAAAATTATGTCCATACACCTGTCGTGATGTGTAATAAATATTCTGTACATCTACAAATATAGCTACTTTATCCATATTGATATTCGCCTATTCTGTTGGGCGTGATTCGAATGTTGTTAATTTTACTATCGACCGACTCTATGAGCGATTATGATTACAGATAATTACGCATATAGGTATCTGGCATGAAAAACTTTCTACAACTTGCGTTACTCATTTTCGCATTGATTATTACTTCCTGCACCACAATTTCGCCAACATCTGAGAACGGCAAAGAAATACTTATCTATGGTGCCAGTGGCAGAATCGGTGGAGCTCTAACTGACGAAGCATTACTACGCGGCTATCAAGTCACAGGCGTTTCTCGCAGCCCGGAAAAACTACAAGAAAAGTTTCCACAAATTAATGCCGTCAAAGGTGACATCCTTGATCGCGACAGTGTAAAAAAGCTTCTCTCCAGCTATAAGACAGTACTGGTTTCAATAGGCGGAAAACCCACCTCACCTGATGCGACAAAATACATCGCTTATCAGGGAGCAATAAGCTTGATAGAAGTGCTCGAGGAAATGGGCGCTGCAGGACCAAGAATTATATTTGTAGGTAATGTTTTCACGCTCAGAACGGCTGAAGGAGAACTAATGCTTGAACGAGGCAAAGAGCACCACAACTACCCAATGTTCATGGGGCATCAAATGGCACTGGACGCCTTTCGTGAGAGTAACAACATCAACTGGAGTATTGCGTCACCGCCTAATGGCTTTCGTTTAAAAGATCGCACCGAAAAAGTACGCTACGGTACCGACACTCTAATACTCAATTCTGATGGTAAACCTGCCAGTATTTCACTGGAAGATTATGCCTACGGTATTTTTGAAGAAATAATCGCAGAAAATTATCTATCAAAACGATTCACTCTGGCCCGATAAGCAACAGTTACCGCATAGTTGTGTTCGCCAAGTGGAACCAAATAATTGATGACGGTGATACTATTATCGCTATCAAGAGTACTAACTAACAGGCTGTCGAACCAATGACTGACAATACGATGAAAATCACCAGTGGCGATGACTATATTGAGTCCTTGCGTAACCGGAAGCTCAATATTTATCTGTTTGGTGAGCAAGTAGATGAGCCGGTAGATCACCCTATGATTCGTCCCTCCATCAATGCTCTGGCAAAAACCTATGATCTGGCACAAGAAAATCCGGAACTGGCGACGGTTACATCGCCCTTCACTGGCGAACCGGTTAGCCGCTTTTTACATGTTTGCACCTCGGCACCTGATCTGGTGTTACAAAACAAAATGCAACGCAAACTGGGCCAATTAACAGGTACCTGTTTTCAACGTTGCGTCGGGATGGATGCATTCAACTCGCTCTACTCGGTTACTTTTGAAATAGATCAGGCACACGATACGGTATATCACGACAAGCTAAAATCATTTTTAACCACCATGCATCAACACAATTATGTAGTGGGTGGTGCAATGACAGATGTTAAAGGTGACCGCAGTTTGGCACCGCATCAACAAGTCGATCAGGATTTGTTTGTGCGCATCACTAAACGCACTAAAGAGGGTGTGTACATCAGTGGTGCCAAAGCGCATCAGACCGGCTGTATCAACTCACACTGGATGCTGGTTATGCCGACCATGCGGCTGGGTGAAAAAGATAAAGATTTTGCCATCGTCGGTGCCGTACCCGTCGACGCTGAGGGGATCACCTATATATACGGCCGTCAATCTTGCGACACTCGCAGTATGGAAGGTGGCGATATAGATCCTGGCAACGTCATGTACGGCGGTCAGGAAGCGATGGTGATTTTTGAAAACGTCTTCATTCCTAATGAACTGGTCTTCATGGATGGTGAATATGATTTCGCTTCGATGCTGGTAG
>CALISW010000132.1 GCA_938041655.1 uncultured Thiotrichales bacterium
CAAACAGTCAGTTAATTTATCTTCAGAAATGGCGTTGAAGACACAACTCAATTTCGAAGGACACTCTAGATTCAATTTAACCGGGCCACCAGTTTCTCGACCAACCTCAATGAATTGTGAAAAGTGCTGTTGAAGCTCGTCGATAGGAGAAGCGGAAAGAATCAGAGCACCCAAGCCAAGTCTCGACCATTTTTCTATAAACTCTTTTACTAAGGGCGAATTGCTATCGAATTGAACAAGAACCGGTCCACTTTCTTTTCTATCATCAAACTTGGTTTTCTCCCAGATAAATCGGCGTGTTGTAAACGGCTCCAGATTTCCGATTACAGAATTCAAAGTGGGAGTTTCAGGCATTTCCATCGCACTTGGCGATGGCACCAGATAGTGAGATCTTAATAATCGAGTAGTATCGAGCAATAAATAGACCTGACTGTACCCGACAAACATCTCCTGGATTTTTTTAGGGCTTATTGTTGAACACCCTGAAACAACAGTTATATTCGGATTCATTTGGCGAACTATTGTGTCAGCTTGCATAGACCTTACCCATTGACCTCATCCGCCATCATTTGATCCAGTTCCAGTTCGATGGTGAACTGGTCGTCCGCACCTAATGTGAATGTTGCTCTGTTCCAATCATTGTTTCCTTCTGAGGTCATCAGCTGGTGCACTTCTTCGAAGAGTAATGACATCTTGTAACCAGTCCTAAATGATTTTTCGTATTCGTTTTTCATGCACAAATATCGACCTTTGCTTTGCGAGGCATCACCAAAGAATTCAAACACGATAGTTGCTTGCAACCACTCTTCTTCGATTGAGGCATCTATTCGTTCTGCGATGGCGGCGTTGATTTCGTCTATGGTTCTCGCCATCACTTACCTCCAGGCGCGTTTTTCATGAGAGCTTCAAACATTTCATCATCGATTGTGTAAGCAACGTCAAAGGCGACTGGACGCTTGTTATCACCTTCATAGATGGCATCAATCACAACATAGACATCCTGTGGTGGCTTTTTCTTCAAGGCCTTAGCCCATTGATTCTCCATCCGCTTCCAGACACCTTTGTTGAGGTTGCCGTTCATGGCTGAATAGTTAATTTGTTCACCTGGCCCATCAAAGATTGAGGCAACCATATGACCACCCTCATCATCTTTTAAACCATCCTTAATACCGTCTTCTTTGCCTGCTTTGGCTTGCTGATAGGTATTACGGTCACGTTTTTTGTATTTCAGGGTGCCACCAACCATGGTGACGCGACCGGAAGCATCAGTTTCGTAACGGTAATCGGCTACTTGATAGTAAGTATCTGATTGTAGTTCGCCATTGAGCTCTTTATTCCAGCTACCTTTGCTACCTGGCTCGAGTGTGATGGTTGGTTTTTGGGTTGGGCCTGTTGCATCAACGTTGGCACTGATACCAGCTGTCTCGGGCATCTTATCGATATTCACGACGGCTGCTTCTATAGCACCGCCGCCTTTGTTTTTACCGCAGGGACAATCTTCCAACGGACAACTACCGTCATCACGCATGGCGCATAATTTATCGAACGGTGCGCCTTCATTAAATTGCCCTTGTGGCATTGGTATAGATGCACCGGCTCCAGAACTCTGGAAATCGATACTCGCTGCTACGAAGTCCAGATTTTTACATTCGATCGTGATGCCTTTGCTATCGATTAATAATTTACCACCCGGGCCGACATGCTCAACCTTGGTGCTGGCTGAAACTTCATAGATTTTGGTTTTATCCGTGATTGAATCGCTGGCCTCGACTACATACTTGCCGTGCACCATGTGCTCATAGTCACCACCGGTCTCATCATCGTGATTGGCATAGGTCGTTTCTTTGCGCTGGTTATTGACGTGTTCAATCAGATCTTTCTCAATCACCGTTTCCTGGATTGAGTTTATTTGCGTCAACTGATCTTGCGCTGTGGTAAAAGTACGGTCATTTTCTACCACTGACGTTTCATCATGGCCAACAGTTGACGTACGATTGTTCGTGACCATCTCAAGCTGATCGCGCACCACATCTTCGCTGCGATCATTACCGGTCACGGCATCATAGTTATGCTCCGCCACATGGCTATAATCTCTTTGGGAATGCAGGTAGACTTCCTGCTCGTTTAACTTGTCTTCAAAATAAATCTCGTTACTACCTTCACCCTGATGTGTATCTGTTTTAAATACAGTTCGGGTTTTATGTTCGGGCAACTCATACGGCGTTTTTTGCAGGCCGTTGTAGACACTGCCAGTAACCAGTGGGTGATCAGGGTCACCATTGATGAAATCAACAATCACTTCCTGACCGATGCGCGGTATGGCAACTTGTCCAAAGGCTCCACCCGCCCATGATTGCCCTACCCTGACCCAACAAGATGATTTCTCGTTCTGCTCACCTTCTCTGTCCCAGTGAAACTGGACTTTAATCCGGTCAAACTCATCCACATAAATCTCTTCGCCTTCTGGCCCTGTAACCACCGCCGTCTGCGCACCGGTAATACGTGGCTTCGCTAATAGCATGGAACGGTACTGGGTTTTTGCCGGCAAAGCTTTAAATTCAACGCGATAGTCAAAACTGTTTTTCTGGCTAGACTCTTCAGCCAGCAGCTGTGGTTGTCTGATGAATTGTAGAGTTTCTTCTAATAACCATTGCTGGTTAGCATCAGCAGCCGGATGATCATATAAATCAAATAAGCTACCACTGGTGAAATTTCTGGCAGTAGCGACGCCATCAACCGTCTGTTGATCGCCTTCGTGTGCTTGTAAACGGATATTGGTCAGGCGGCCACCGTCTTCAGGGCTCAAGTAGTGACCCGGATAATCGTAATGATCATTGCTTTCACCCAGCTTCTGCGCGAGGGTCAAAGCAGGCTTCTGAAAATTATAATCTGTAATACTACTTTGATGATGCGTAACCGCACTGCTAAAGCGCAAGCTATGACAGATAGCCTCATCATGAAGCTGCCCTGTAGGTTTGCGCCATGAAACATCTGGCTGCGTTAGTAACTGATGTGCATTCAGATTGTCATTGAAGTTAATGACGTGCGCTTTGTCTGTGTGAGTTACATGCCAGTAAACACCTTCTTCGGCGAGAATACGTCGTACAAACGCCAAATCGGTTTCACGATACTGCACGCAGTAATCTCTGGGCTCGTATTCATTGACCAGATTGAACGTAATTGCCTCTCCCTCAATACTGTGTTCCTGCAATATTGCTTTTGTTATATCGATGATGGATTGTTGTTGGAAAATTCGCAGATTGGTTCGACGTGATAATAATTCAAGACGGTTGGCGAAACGCAAGCGGTAATAACCATGACCGCGATCTGCACCAGTTTGTGAAATTTCTGTAATCACCCCATGAAAATCACGACCGTGATTATTTTCAGTACCCTTGAGTGTTAGCGATCCACTTGTGCCAAGCAGAGAGGCTAAATCAAGATTTTTAGAATCGCTGGCAAAATCCACCGAGGCATAGCTAACTTCTGATAACGATTCATGAATGATAGTCTCGAGTGGTAACAGCTCATCAAACACACCATCAATACTAAGCGACAAAATAGGCTCGTTCGATGGATTCAATAAATCCATCGCTGCACCTACTATTGATCGAATATCATCGAGTGGCATAGTTACTCCATCACTCCAGCAGCACGCCTGGGTCACCCTGCACCAGTACACCGCCATGCGCCGTACTGTCACCCATGCGAGCCACCGCTTTGCCGCCTACCTTTACCAGAGTTGAACCAGCTGTGATGGTATCCGGCGGGCCGGCACAGGTGCATTTACTACCTACCGTAGCCACCGGCATTCCGTTGACACGAACAAATGGAGCGCCATCCATCACCGGGCCACCGACATGAGGTTTTGGCCCAGGATCGACCATGGGACATGTATGCTGGTGCCCGATTAGTGCCACTGGTTTTTTCATAACGAAACCCGCTGTAGATTTACTTTGAAAACTATAATCAGCCCGCTACTGAAGGTCTGTGAACCTTTACCCTTTATCATCGTTTAACGCCCCCAGTTGGCTAGCCCTTTAGAGTTCTTTTGCAGTTCTCATGCCAACTTTGTAAAACAGTCGAACTAGGCCTAAGGCATTGTTTTTAATTATTTTGTTTATAACTTAGGTGGCGGTTATTTGATTGATGCAAATCAATGTGCCGGGTGGTGCACATGATATTTTTTGAACTGTGCGACCGTTCGCACACTCTAAAAGCGTGATCTGAGTTGATTCGAATCGCACAATGCTGGCACACAGTGTGTAAAATAAACCACAAGGAGCCCCACATGATCAATGAATGGAAAGATTTTTTAACGGATGCTGGTGCAGAGTTTGCAGCAGACACTGCTAATAGAGTCGCCCATTTTGGCAACCCCCAACGAGAGTCACAGCTGGTCCTCAATGGCAGCGCTATTTATGATCTTTCAGAGTACTCTCTGATTAGAGCCAGTGGTGAAGAAGTTGTCGATTTTCTGCAAGGCCAACTCAGTAATGACTTCGCCCAGATCAACGCCAACAGCAGCCAACTGAGTTCATATTGTTCCCCGAAAGGACGGGTGCTGGCTTTGTTCAGGGTTTGTCAACGTGATGATGCTTACTTTCTACGCATTAATTCCGAGCTACTCGATAACACTTTAAATCGTCTGAAAATGTTTGTGATGCGAGCCAAGGTTGAGCTGGAAGTTGAAGACCAGCTGATTTTGTTTGGGGCATCCGGACCCGAGATCGAACAACACTTACAGCAAGTATTTGAACAACTGCCAACCAACAAAAACGAAGCTGTACAAGAAAACAATACCACCATCATAAAAACCAATGGCATACATCCGCGTTTTGAAATACTGGCACCTTTGGAAGAAGCCAAATCCACCTGGCAAAAATTGAACGTACATGCTGCCCCGGTTGGATTCAATGCCAGTCAGTTGTTTAAAATTCAATCAGGTATTCCGGAGTTTTCTCCTGTGACTATCGAAACCCAGGTACCTCAGATGGTCAACCTGGAGCAACTCAACGCGATTAATTTTGACAAGGGCTGTTATCCCGGCCAGGAAATCGTGGCGCGCACCCATTACCTCGGCAAACAGAAAAAGAGAATGTATATAGTTGACTGGAATGGTGAGGAGCGAGCCGAGGGTGGTACCTCTTTATATGCAGGTGAGGATAAAAATGGTGAACCAGTTGGCACTATTCTCTATGACGCCGAGCATCCTGACGGTAGAATAGTGGCCCTCGCAGTTATGCGGATTGCAGCAGCTGAAGGATCAGAGAGAATTTTTGTTGAACACAATCCATCAAAAGACGTCTCGGTAACAGCACCTCCTTACGGCTTCGAGCTAACCACGGAAGATTAAACCCAGATGTATCAAGAATTTTTTGGCCTTAATGAGAAACCGTTTTCGATAACACCGAATCCTCGCTTCCTCTATCTTAGTGACCAGCACAAAGAAGCGCTGGCGCACCTGGTTTATGGTACCGATGAAAGTGGCAGCTTCGCTTTATTGACTGGCGATGTAGGTACAGGAAAAACCACCTTGTGTCGCACCCTGGTAGAACAAGCTCCGGACGATGTCAATTTGGCATTAATTCTTAACCCACTGCTCACTCCAACCGAATTACTGGCAACGATTTGCGACGAATTCAATATTGATTACTATCAACAGTCAGAATCTCGCAAGCCATTACTGGATGCGCTCAATGAATATCTATTAGAAGTCTATAGTCGCGGCGAACGAGCTGTACTGATCATTGACGAAGCGCAAAATCTGGATGCTCCCACTCTGGAACAAATACGCCTGCTAACCAATCTCGAAACCGGCGAGCATAAATTACTCAAAATCATTTTAATTGGTCAGCCCGAATTACGTGAAGTACTCGATGATGAGTCCCTGACTCAACTCGCACAACGCATTACCGCACGCTACCATTTACCACCGCTTAATCGTGAAGAGACGGACTTATATATAGAACATCGGCTCAATGTTGCCGGTGCAGACCGACAAATATTCAATAGCAAAGCCAAAGATGAGTTATTCAAGCACTCCAAAGGTATACCGCGGGTAACCAATGTAATTGCAGAACGTGCCTTACTTGGAGCCTACGCGAAGGGTACACGCACTATTAATCGCGGCCTGATTCGTAATGCTATTGCAGAAGTTCTGGGACGAGGTGGTAAAGCAAAACTCGATATGCCAGCCTACCTGCTAATCAGTAGTATTGCCTTGGCATCACTATCGTTCGTTCTGGCTGGATGGACTATGTACAAATCAGGTGAAACGATAAATCAAGCCCCGATAGCTGCCACTCAAACAAATACACAGCCAGAGCAAACAGCTCAAATTGAAACTACACCTACAATCTCTGCAGACCCTGAAATAGCGAGCACTGTTACCGAGACTGCAGTAGTGCCGGTTGCTAGTGAAGATTTTGCTGCATTCTCGATGGCAACCGATTTACAATCTCTGCTCGATGAACACGGCGATACCGAGCAAGCCTTTGATACCCTTTTTCAGTTATGGGGTTTACCAGCAACGCAGCTTGAAGGTGACACCGCCTGTATGCGAGCCGAGTCAAATGGACTGGCCTGCATTTATGAAACTGGTGGGCTGGAAAATCTGGTGAATTACAATCGTCCAGCAGTTCTGGAACTGATCGACGACTTTGGCAAAAAACGTATGGCCGTTGCCAGCACCATTGACGAGACAACGATTACGCTGGATATGGCCGGCAACTTACACACCTTTAGTTTAAGTGAGTTACAAGATCGCTGGCGCGGTAATTTTGTATTATTCTGGCGCCTGCCTCCAGACGGCTCCAAACTGCTGGAAAGCGGTATGCAAAATAGTGATGTTGCCTGGCTGGCGGGAAGACTCGATATTCTGGATGGGCTTGAGCCGCTAGAATACGACAATACCTTTAGCGAAAATCTTGAACAACGCATTATGCAGTATCAATCAGATCGCGGACTGCCTGCCGATGGCAAGGCTGATCCACGCACCCTAATCAAGCTGGCTGCCGAGGTAGACAACAGCCAGACACCCACATTGTTTAGATAAGACCATGTCACTGATATTAGAAGCGCTAAAAAGGTCGGAAAATGAACGGCTCACCAAATCCAATAAGGCTGGTGAGCTGGTAACTTCTAGTTTTGGTGATGCTGACACATCAGAGAAACGCAGCTGGTTACCACAATTTCTGGCGATTGCATTGGCGGTGAATGCCGTTCTGCTGGGTAGCTTATACCTCAGTTCAAAAAATTCTACGGACGAAACAGAGCAAGTTGCACTTGTTGAGGGGCAAGCAACGCAAGTTGATGAAATTGAGGAACCATCAACGCAAACTATCCCTGCTGTTTCTCAATCAACAGTACAAGAAAAAACTAATCAAAGACGAACCGTCAAAGCTGCCACACCGTTAGCTGAAGAACTGGTTAAGAACACACCGACACGAGATTCACAAGAAAACAACTCAAGCTGGGAAGCGTCAGCGGTGGCAGAAAATGCAGCGCCAGCAATACCGACAGATTTTGCCATGATTGAAACACAAGAGACGGCTTCAGCAGCCACTCAATCAGAACCAGTTAGTTTGCGCGAACTCACGAATGACGGCCTGGCAGAACAACTTGAAAACTATGAGGTCAATACTCATATCTATAATGAGGAAGATCCTGCACGCAGCTTTGTTCTATTGAACATGGAAAAATACAGGGTTGGAGACACGCTCAACAACACAGATTACGAGATAGCTGACATTACTGTAGACGGTGTTGTGATTGATCACGGCACTGGCCAGGTATTAATCTCCGCCAACTAAGTTTAAATTCAATGTAAAAAAAAGGGGCCTGAGGCCCCTTTTTTATGCTTGATACTTACAGCTTAGTCTTCAGAGCCCATCCACTTATAGACGACGCCTGCCAGTACTGCACCAAGTATTGGTGCCACCCAGAACAACCATAGCTGAGGTACGTGTGCGCTGTTTTCAGCAAAGAAAGCTACGCCAGTACTTCTAGCTGGGTTAACAGAAGTATTGGTAACTGGAATACTGATCAAGTGAATCAGAGTTAGACAAAGACCAATTGCGATTGGCGCAAAACCTGCTGGAGCTCTTGAATCAGTCGCGCCTAGGATCACCATCAAGAAAACAAAAGTAAGTAATGTTTCAATAATAAACGCTGCTGTTACACCAAAGCCTTGTGGTGATAACTCGCCATAACCATTAGCAGCAAAGCCGCCTAGACCTGAGAAACCCGCAATATCTTTTGCGATTATCATCAAAACGACACCAGCTAACAAACCACCGATGACCTGAGCAACGATGTATGGAATTGCCTGACTTGAAGGAAATCTTCCTGCGACGACTTGACCAATAGTAACAGCTGGATTCAAGTGACAACCGGAGATGTGGCCGATAGCGTATGCCATCGTAACTACCGTTAAACCGAAGGCAAGAGATACACCAAGATAACCAATACCAAGACCAGCTATGACTTCGCGCTCAACACCACCAACACCGGAATTCATCACCACAGCAGCAAGAACAGCACTACCACAACCACCAAAAACCAACCAAAATGTTCCGAGTAACTCGGCTGCATGCTTCTTCATACTTAACTCCTCATATATTGTTGTATCGAAGCTTACGCTTCGTTATGAACTGTCTGACTATCTTGACCAGATCAGCAGTGCTTAAATTACCACAATCTTTGGGGTTGACTAGCTTTCAGAAACAAGTAATTACACTACTCTGCCTTAAGGTAAAACCATGTATCATCCTCAAAAATGAAGTGGCTACGCTCATAAACCACTGTTTTTACTCCATTTTCAGAATATTTTGCGTTAAATTCCACTATCCCGGTCAAATCTCCAGGCTTCCCTGCTTCAACTGCCAGGATTTCCAGTCCAATCCATTGCACTTCGGACCCATGGGTTGACTGTAATGTCTCAAGCTGAGGTCTGGTTGCTACCGCCCAGCTTTGATGAATATAAGGGATCAATTTACGTACATAGGCTGAATATCTTGAGCGCATTAATTGCTCGGCAGTGATTGCCTTGCTCTCACCGCGATGGATGGCTCGACAACAATCGCGGTATAGCTGACCACTGTCACAGGGGCACTGGTTTGGTTTTTTTAGGGAAGGCATGACTAGTTATTTAATTGAGTAATATGAGAGTCTAAAAAAAAAGAGCGCCGGAGCGCTCTTTTATTGTCACTGCTCGCATGTGCAATCAACGAGCATAAATCAAGGACTAGAGTGGTGTTACGTTCTCGGCTTGAGGCCCCTTCTGTCCATCCGTAACATTCATCGTTACGCGTTGTCCTTCTTTCAGGGTTTTGAATCCATCACCAATAATATTGCTGTGATGAACGAATACGTCTTTCTCTCCTTCTCTTTCGATGAAGCCAAAACCTTTCTCATCATTGAACCACTTAACGGTTCCTTCTACTTCTTCTGACATTGTTTTCTCGTATAGTGGCCAGAATAACTGGCGTAAATAAAAGTCAGCACTGTGGGCTTACGACTGCTTCAGCTAAACAGTCTATACCTAAATCCCTATATGTTCTAGGGGTTTACGAGCTTAACGAGGTCAGTTTATTGCCTTTTATTCAGGCTTCATATGAGGAAATAACAATACATCCCTGATAGATGCGGAATTTGTAAATAACATAACCAATCGATCAATTCCGATACCTTCCCCAGCTGTGGGCGGCATCCCATACTCTAAAGCACGGATATAATCAGCATCATAATGCATCGCTTCGTCATCACCAGCGTCTTTATTAGCGACTTGTTCCTGAAATCTGGCGGCCTGATCTTCCGGATCATTCAACTCGGAAAAACCATTAGCAATTTCTTTACCGCCAATAAAGAACTCATAACGATCGGTAATAAACGGGTTGTCATCATTCCGCCGTGCTAATGGTGAAACCTCTGCCGGGTAAGCCGTGATGAAGGTAGGCTGGAGTAATTTCTCTTCCACCGTCTTTTCAAATATTTCGATTTGCACTTTACCCAGACCATAATTATTTTTTATTGGTATTCCCAGGTCTTTCGCTATGGCGCTGGCTTGTTCAAGGTCGTCCAGCTGCTCACTTTTGAGCTCGGGATTGAACTGTAGAATTGAATCTTTAACCGAGAGTCTTTCAAATGGCTTTGAGAAGTCATATTCAACTTCCTGACTGACAAACTGCTCCGAGCCCATAACGTCTTTAGCTATCCCTCTGAACATGGCTTCGGTTAAATTCATATGATCTTCAAAAGTCGCATAAGCCTCATAAAACTCGATCATGGTGAACTCAGGGTTGTGGCGTGTAGACAGGCCTTCATTACGGAAATTACGATTAATTTCGAAGACTTTTTCCAGACCTCCAACAATCAAACGTTTCAGATAAAGCTCGGGTGCGATGCGTAAATATAAATCCATATCCAGTGCATTATGGTGCGTCACAAAAGGTCTGGCTGCCGCGCCGCCTGGAATCACCTGCATCATCGGGGTTTCCACTTCCATGAAACCACGCTCTTCCATGAACTTTCGGATGTAACTAATGATCGCCGTTCGCACACGAAACGTTTCGCGCACTTCATCGTTCATAATCAAATCCACATAGCGCTGACGATAACGTTGCTCAGTATTGGTTAAACCGTGAAATTTTTCAGGCAATGGTCGTAATGACTTGGTCAGCAGTTCAATAGATTCAACATGAATAGAAAGCTCGCCTTTCTGGGTTTTAAACACACGACCGCTTGCACCTAACAAATCACCCGCATCCCAACTTTTAAACTGGGCATAAACACCATCAGCCAACTCATCGCGTTTGACATACACCTGCATCCGCCCGGAGACATCTTGCAAGGTAGCAAAACTGGCTTTACCCATCACGCGCTTGAGCATCATGCGACCGGCAATGGTTGCCTTGATGGTATTATCATCAAACCATTCTCTGTCTTTATCACCATATGCCGCATGCAAATCGGCCGCCATATCATCACGTTTAAAATGATTCGGGTAGGCATTGCCAATTTCTCTTAGATCCTCAAGCTTTCCACGGCGTTCGGCGATTAATTTGTTTTCATCCTGATGATTGTCATCACTCATAGTTATAGTCCTGATTTGAGGCTGGCCTCAATGAAATCATTCAAACCGCCATCCAGCACGGCCTGTGTGTTTCCGGTTTCTACGCCGGTACGTAAATCTTTTATACGCGACTGATCTAGCACATAGGATCGTATCTGACTGCCCCAACCGATATCTGACTTACTCTCTTCCAGGGCTTGTTGATCTTCCATGCGTTTTTTCATTTCCAGCTCGTACAATTTCGCTTTTAACTGCTTCATCGCCATGTCTTTATTCTTGTGTTGCGAACGACCATTTTGACATTGGGTGACAGTATTGGTTGGCAGGTGGGTAATGCGTACTGCTGATTCTGTTTTATTTACATGTTGACCGCCTGCACCCGAAGCTCGATACACATCAATGCGTAAATCCGCTGGGTTAATCTCTATGTCGATATCATCATCCACTTCTGGTGATACAAACACCGCAGCAAAAGAGGTGTGACGGCGGTTACCGGAATCAAATGGTGACTTTCTTACCAGACGGTGCACACCGGTTTCAGTACGCAGCCAACCATAAGCATAGGCACCTTCAATTTTTATAGTGGCACTTTTTATTCCCGCTACATCGCCAGCGGAAGCCTCCATTAACTCGGCTTTGAAATTCTGACTTTCAGCCCAGCGCAAATACATACGCAAGATCATCTCTGCCCAGTCCTGAGCCTCGGTGCCACCGGAGCCAGATTGAATGTCCAGAAAGGCGTTGTTGGCATCCATCTCACCGGAGAACATGCGCTTGAATTCAAGGTCGGCAACTTTGGCTTCAAAACCCTCGAGATCCTGAGTTACAGAATCAACCGTTTCCTGATCTGATTCTTCCTGGGCCATCTCCAGTAAATCTTTGGCATCCGATAACCCGGAGTCCAGATCTATGATGGTTTTTACGATGGCTTCGAGTGCTGCACGCTGCTTGCCCATGGCTTGGGCTTTCTCGGGATTATTCCAGATATCCGGGTCTTCGAGTTCCCGGCTTACTTCTTCGAGTGCTTCCGCTTTGTTATCAAAGTCAAAGATACCCCCTAAGCGCAATAGCACGCTCCTGCAGGTCTTCAACTTTGCTAAATAGCGGATTCAGTTCCATGGTATTGCTCGATCAAAACAGCGCGTATTCTAACGGTTTTTAGGTTGAATTGAGAAGCTTCTATGAAATTAAACCGATTACTGTCAATTACTCTCAATTACTGGATGCCCATTATTCTGCCACGCAATGATGCCGCCTTCGAGATCAAGTAATGAACTAAACTCCATACCATTCATAATATCCAATGACTTTTCAGTCCGACCGTTTTTAACGTTAGCCGCGCAATGTACGATATAAGTCTTGTTGCGATCCAAAAGCGCGACACGTTCCGAAAAGTCTTCAGCATTGATATCGATATTTATGGAGTTCTCGATATGAGCCACTTCATATTCTGCCGGAGTTCTGACATCCAGAACCACCACAGAAGTATCATTAGACAGTAGCGCTAACGCATCATCCACATTTATCACAGGATCAATGCTGGATTTCGGCGCTTTACTACAGGCAAGACCTGTCAACAAAATAGCCGTGAGTAAAAAAATCTTAGTGTGCATCTTCATAAGTTTCCTCCTGCTTTAATCAAATATTTGTTCAACCATCAGTTGCAGACTGTCTCTTCCCTGATAATGGTTGACGTCCAGCTTGTAGGCGATATGGATAGTTTGCCCCTGATCTGGGAGCTTTTCAGGATTACAGCGAAAAGCAATCGCATCAAGATATTGCTCAGGCATTGTCAGCGGTGTCACCACCAATTTGAAGTACTTGCCTTGTAACAACCTTGAACTCACGACGTTAAATTCACCATCGAACACCGGCTCCGGAAATTTTTGACCCCATGGACCACCAGCTCGTAGTGTGGCTGCCGTGTCCAGCGACAAGTCATTTGTCGATAATTCACCGTCGCTCAGCACAACTGCCTGAAAAACATCCGGCGTGGTCATTTCATTAACTGCAATCTCTAACGCAGCCTCAAACCGATCAAGATTCTCTGGCAATAACGATAAACCCGCTGCCATCGCGTGACCGCCGTATTTGATGATTAAATCAGGATGGTTAGCGTCGACCCGCTGTAACACATCACGGATATGTATACCGGGGATAGATCGTGCTGAGCCTTTGATAAAATCATCATTTTCGTCAGCGAATACAAACACGGGGCGATTCACTTTTTCTTTCATGCGCGACGCTACAATACCTACCACGCCTTGATGCCATTCTGAATCGTACAGACAAATACTCAACTTATCTTGAGCGTCTAAATCCTGTTGCTGCTTGAGGATAGCCTCTGCTTGCTCTTGCATGGTCGACTCAATTTCACGGCGCTCAAGATTCAAAGCGTTGAGGTTCTGAGCTATCGCGTTAGCCTGTGTTTGATCATCGGTTAACAAACATTCAATCCCGATCGCCATGTCTTCCAAACGACCCGCCGCATTTAAGCGCGGTCCAGCAGCAAAACCCAAGTCCAGGGCAGTCACTCGCTCCACATCTTTTTTTGCAACTCGCAATAGTTCCAGCAACCCCACCGCCGCAGTACCTGACCTGATTCTACGTAAACCCTGCTCTACCAAAATTCGATTATTATGATCCAGTGGCACCACATCAGCCACTGTTCCTAAAGCAACTAGATCCAGTAACGAAGCGAGATTGGGCTTGGGTATATTTTTCTGCTCGAACCAGCCTTGTTCTTGCAAATGTTGGCGCAGGGCAATCATGACGTAAAACATGACCCCGACACCCGCGAGTGACTTACTGGGGAAAGGGTCGTTATCCAGATTGGGGTTCACGATGGCGTAAGCATTAGGTAAGGTTTCGCCCGGCAGATGATGATCTGTAACTATCACATCGGCGCCAGTTTGATTCATTGCATCGACACCATCATGATTACTAATGCCATTGTCGACCGTAATTACCAGGTCTGCCTTGATACCTTGCGCTTGTGCAGCTGCAACTAACTCCGGTGTTAATCCATATCCGTATTCGAACCGGTTCGGCACCAGGTACGAAACATTCGGATGACCGCACATCTTAAAACCACGTATGGCAACTGCAGTGCTGGTAGCGCCGTCAGCATCGTAATCGCCCACCATAAGAATGTGTTGTTGCTCAGTTACCGCTGTTGCGATGCGCTCAACCGCCGGGATGATGTTGGACAACGATTGATAAGGCAATAACTTATCCAGGGTATATTTCAACTGCTCTACATCATCGACCTCTCTTGCTGCATAAACGCGAGCCAATAACTTAGGCAATTCAGACAAACCCGCATCTGATACTGATACTTCACGACGTTTTAAAGTAACACTCATGTATTACACCAATCATTAAGACTTCTTGTTTTAACAAAACGCTTGTACCAGGATTTCGCATTGAGATGAAAACACTGTCCGATATCATCATATAAACGAACATCAGCTTTAGGGTTTTTCTTTAGCCAAACTAGTAAAGGCTTAAACCACATTTGTTCATAATTATCGAGTGATTGTTGCCAGTCATGGAAATCATCATGATCAGAGGGCGCTCGTAATCCAGACAATTGAATAAGTGCTTTGCTTTCTAACTCTGTTTTTACCAACGCATTAAAAGACTCTGGTTCGGGTGTAAAATCTAATCCAATGAATTCAGCAAGGTTTTGGATTGATTGACCCCCAATCAGATTTGAAAAATCTGTTGCCTGAGCGCCATTAAACTCTCCTTCTCCCCAAAACCATAAGCCGTTGACTGGCAACTGACCAGTCATCTGCAACTGCTCAGCAACAGGAGAATCAAATAACAACATTTGAATCTCTGTTGCCAAGGTTTGTAGTTTTGACGCGTCTTCACCGTTCGGTAATTTATCTTGCACCGAATGTCCTGCTGCGTTGGACAATGGCGTGGTATTGATCTGCGCCAAACCTCGGCCGGAGAGCAAGCCCTGCCCTGAATCGAGCAACGCAAACTGCTGATCGTTTTCAGCGACATGTTGGTTGATTAAAGCCTCGAATTCTTGGCGCCCGGCTGCACCCAGATCAACTCTGTGGACCACAACATCATTCATTGAGGCGCTGAAGTGGACTGGGTCTGCGCACAATGACTTGCCTACCTCACCACCTCGAATCACAGCATACGGCACTTGATCTGATACATACTTCAACACCAGTGACAAAACAAGGGCTTCATGACTACTTTGGCTATATTCAGTAATTTCAGCTTTATTGAGCAATTGTTCTAGTGCTGGTGCCTCACAATCCTGCCCATAATCCTTTGTCCACCTAGAAAGACGGCTAAATAAACCAGGAATTACAACATCAAGAGACTGCTGTGAATGGCTTTTATTCATTAACAGGAATACTGCTAACATCAATCTTTAAGCAAATAAAAGTAGAGTGTGACTTACGCACGCGAAACGGCGATAGGCGGTCAGTTCCGCATGACCGGCACTGCTGACTAATGCACCTGACTGACCTACTATATATATGTCCTTTCATAGGACGTGACTCCTCCTGAGATTAGGCCGCTTTTTTAAGCGGTCTTTTTTTATCTGCACGATAATTTTATGTGACCTTGATCACAGTTGGAACAGAGTCAGACTAAAAACCGGTGTTTTATCAAGTATTACAGCTTAGGAAGGGTGTATAAAGGATTTATACCTGTTGAGGGTATACTCCTCCTGAGTTTTTAAGACCGCGCTTGCCGTGGTCTTTTTTTATGCCTCAGTAAAGAGTAGGGTCTTTGGGTTCGTGGTGTTCAAACTCAATATTCAGATTCGGCTTGTCTTCGATGGTTTTACCCAAACTGATGATGCCATTGGCTGACAACGGGAATTCTTCATTCTTTATGAATACTTCTTCGCCATCACCGATTTTTACGTAGGTACCGTTGGTGCTTTGATCGCGCAGTACAAACTTGCCGTGACGATAATCAATGACTGCATGTTTACGCGACACCATTTTTCCAATGACTTTCAATCCGACGTTTTGGTCACGCCCGATAAATACTGAATTACTTTCTGGCGGCACCGTCAGCTCTTGTTGTTGCACACTAAGGTGTAAACTAGAGGTGCCTTCCCAGCCGAGGAATTCGATCAAGCCGGTCTCTTCGCCACTGGTGTTCCAGACAAAGTCGTACATATCAACTTTTTCGCTTTTGCCTTTGACTTTGACGGTGTCATAGCGACGCGCCATATTTTTCAGATCATTACCGAGCAACATAACTGTGTATTCACTCGCCAGAACCTGGCCAGACTTGGCTGCGTCGGTTAGACGTGCCGCAATATTGACGGTATCACCATAGATATCATTGTCAGTGACTATGCCCTTACCGGAATGCACCCCGATATGGAATGAGATTACGACCTCATCAAACACCATTTTATCAAGAAAGTTATCCTGAATACTGCAGGCAGCGTGTAAGGCGTCGTTGGGGTCATCAAAGACACACATGACGTCGTCACCAGTTGACTTGATCACACGTCCTTTGTGTTGACTCACGAGATCAGAAGCAACTTCCAGTGACTGCGATATAACAAACCTCGCTTCAATGTCACCTAGACGATCATATAACCGTGTGCTGCCAACAATGTCGGCGAACATGACGGTGAGCTCCTGCTCATCAACCTGTTGAACGTCTGTGTCTTCCATTAAATCTCTGAGTGAGAGATTACTTAATCCATCCATAGGCGGATGATTATGCTTATACGATTAAGTAATTGTTAAATTTCCCGACAAGAATACCATATTTGGCGATGACTGGTGTCTGGGCACGCTTATTCAATACACGATTTTACTATTCGTACCCAGACTCCAACTCATTGATATGTCTATGCTATTGGTACTTTAGGACATCATCAGACGGTTCATTCTAGCGACAGCACCTGCCGGGTCTTCCAGACGCCCACCCTCACAAAGTATTGCCTGATCCAGTAACAATTGAGACCATTCATTGAGCGCATCGGTATCTTTCTCAGCACCCATTTTCTTAAGAATCTCATGACCGGGGTTTACTTCAAGCACGGGCTTACTCACCGGTATATCCTGTCCCGCCTGCTGCATTAATTGCTGCATGTAAAGCGCCATATCCTGTTCGTTTAAGACGATGCAGGATGGCGAGGTAGTTAAGCGTTCAGAGATCTTCACCTCTTCAACTTTATCCTCCAGGCTGGTTTTAATGCTTGCTAGCAAACCCTCATCGAGCTTGACCTTTTTCTCTTTCTTACCTTTTTTAGTGGCTATGTCGTCCAGGTTCAGGTCACCTTTGGCAACTGATTGAAATTGCTTGCCATCGTACTCATTGACTTGACCCATCAGCCACTCGTCAACTCGATCACTCATCAGCAACACTTCGATACCTTTCTTACGGAAAATCTCGAGATGCGGGCTATTTTTAGCAGCCGAGAAACTGTCAGCTGTTATATAAAATATTTTTTCCTGTCCCGGTTGCATACGACCAATGTAATCATCCAGTGTTACTTTCTCATCCTGCACGTCATCATGGCTTGAAGCAAAGCGTAACAACTTGAGGATTTGTTCTCGGTTGGCAAAGTCTTCAACCGGACCTTCTTTCAGGGTCGGGCCAAATGTTTTCCAAAATATTTCAAATTTATCCGCATCTTTCTTGGCCATGTTTTCCAACAGACCCAGGACCTTTTTAATCGATGCACCACGAATGCTCTGGATCAAACGATTGTCCTGCAGGATTTCACGGGAAACGTTCAGCGGTAAGTCGCTTGAGTCAACCAGACCACGAACAAAACGCAAATAACGTGGCATTAACTTTTCAGTGTCTTCCATAACAAAGACGCGTTGAATATAAAGCTTGATACCCTGGCGCTGCACCGGCTCATTTAAATCAAAGGGCGCTTTGGTGGGTATATAGAGCAATGAAATATATTGCTGCTTACCTTCAACATGATTATGGGTCCAGCTCAACGGCTCTTCAAAATCACCGCTGACATGCTTGTAAAAATCAATGTATTGCTGCTTTTTCACATTACGTTTGGGCTTGGTCCACAATGCAGTCGCGCTATTGATGGTTTCCCATGTCGGCTCTGGGGCTTCCTCACCTT
Organism: uncultured Thiotrichales bacterium; assembly: GCA_938041655.1. Classification (GTDB taxonomy): domain Bacteria; phylum Pseudomonadota; class Gammaproteobacteria; order CAZUMV01; family CAZUMV01; genus CALIRD01. The sequence continues at coordinate 18,174 of CALISW010000132.1, forward strand.
CTTCAGCGGTGGCTTGCTCTAACATTTTTATCGGCAAGGTAATGTGGTCTGAATACTTGTTGACGATACTGCGCAGACGCCAATCATTCAAAAATTCGTCTTCGCCATCACGTAGATGTAATACTACTTCTGTACCACGGCGATCGTAGTCGATTTCATTGATACTAAAGCTATCCTCGCCGGCAGATTCCCAACGTATGCCCTGCCCTTTTTTAGCGCCCGCATGTCGGGTAAAGATCTCCACTTTTTCGGCAATTATAAAACTGGAATAAAAACCAACACCAAATTGACCAATCAGATTGGCATCTTTGGCTTTGTCACCACTTAGCGAGGACAAAAATTCAGCCGTGCCTGATTTCGCAATAGTACCGATATTATTCTTGAGATCTTCTTCGGTCATACCAATACCGTTATCGCGAACGGTGATGGTTTTAGCTTCGGCATCAAAATCGACTTCAATACGTAATTCCGTGTCGTCTTTTAATAATGATTTTTTACTCAAGGCCTGAAAACGCAACTTGTCGCAAGCGTCAGAGGCATTGGAAATCAATTCACGGAGAAATATTTCCTTATTGGAATACAAGGAATGAATCATCAGCTGCAATAACTGACTGACTTCGGTTTTAAACTTCAGTGTTTTTTTACGACTCGCTGCCATGTTATGACTCCGTTTTTTATCCTGATTCGATACTAGTTGGGGATGGAATACCGGCTTTCAAGGGGTAGCCGCATAATAAATTTTCTTCGAACTAACGGGCATAAAAAAGGCGGCTAAAAGCCGCCTTTTTCAACACCTTGAATTTACTCTTCTTCGCCTGATGACTCAGCTGGCTTACCGCCGTCGAGCTCATCCTGCCACTTCTGTAATTCTTCCCAGCGTTCGTCACGAGCCATCTCTGCTTGCGCTGGCCAGGTACCTGTGTCCATGGCTGAGAAATTACCATCGGCATTGTCCAGAATACCTTTAACTTGCTCAGGTGATTTATCAGCCAGATCTCCAAAGGTCATCACTTCAGCTGCCATCAAGGCCTCTGCAACTTTAGGACCGATACCTTCAATAGCCGTAAGATCATCGCTGGTCACTGCAGCTGCCTCGGCAGCGGCTGCATCAGCAGCGGCATTAAGTTGAGCTGCTGAAGCACCACTTAACTTCTCGGTAATACGTGCCGAACGTCCGGTACGACCACGCAGGTAGTAGAGTTTGGCGCGACGGACATTACCACGACGCTTGACCTTGATACTGGCAAGCATTGGGCTGTGTGTCTGAAATACTCGCTCTACACCTTCACCGTGAGATATTTTTCTGACGGTGAATGATGAGTTCAAGCCGCGCTTGCGCACCGCAATTATCACACCTTCAAATGCCTGTAGACGTTCGCGCTCACCCTCTGTTACGCGCACTTCAACCACGACAGTGTCACCAGGCGCAAAGCTTGGTACGTTTGGCTTTAGTTGTTCAGCCTCTAATTGATCGATAATAGTCGACATAGTTCTTTTCCCGTTTCTTCAGTCAGGCTTTCTGACTCTCTATTTTTACTTCATTCTTCGAGCAAATCCGGCCGCCGTTTTTGCGTCCTGTTCAGTGCCTGTTCAGCTCGCCATTCAGCGATTTTCGCATGGTCACCACTTAGTAATACTTCGGGCACTTGTTGCCCGGCTACCGTTTCCGGTCGAGTATAGTGCGGGCAATCCAGCAAACCATCACTAAATGAGTCTTGTGCTGCCGACTCACTGTGCCCCAGTGCTCCCGGAAGTTGCCGAGTGGTGGCATCAATAATCGCCATCGCCGGTAACTCTCCTCCACTGATGACAAAGTCACCCAACGACCATTCCTGGTCTACAAAGTCACTAATAAAACGTTCATCAATGCCTTCATATCGTCCACTGACTAAAATCACGTTGCCAGTTATCGCCAGCTCATTAATCATGGCTTGCTTGACCGGCTTACCCTGAGGACTCATACAAATCACCTGAGCCTCGGGTTTTGATGCTTGTTTGGCCGCTGCTAAAGTTTCTGCTAACGGCTCATACATCATCACCATTCCAGGTCCGCCACCATAAGGTCTGTCATCTACCGTACGATGGCGATCAGTTGTGTAATCCCTTGGATTCCACAACCCTAACTCTATCAATCCCGACTGGTGTGCTCGCTGTACCACTCCGAACTCAGTAACTGCCTGTACCATTTCAGGAAACAGTGTCAGTACATCAAATCTCATCATCAAGACTCAACAAAACTCGGTGGTCCAATCAACCACAATTTCGCCCTTCTCCAAATCAATCGCCTTAACGATTTCAGGCTGGGCAAACGGGATCAAACAATCCTTTCCCACCACCAGCACATCATTAGCGCCGGTTTCCATGAGCTTGTCGACGGTCCCCAGTTGCTCACCTTCAGTAGTGAGAACGGTCAATCCAATCAACTCAGCCCAATAAAATTTATTGCTCGAGAGCCTTTCCAGCTGCTCGGACTTAATTGCCACCTCGGTATCAATTAGCGTTGCTGCCTGATCCCGGTCGTCACAACCTTTTAATTTGGCAATGATGGTTTTGCCATGCAACTTACCATCCAGTACTTCTGTTGGCTGCCAGTCACCATTGTGACTGAGCAACCATGTCTTATAAGTGAGTATATTTTCTTTAGGCTGCGTGTATGAAAACACCTTTACCCAACCTTTGACCCCAAATACACCCGATAGCTTGCCAACCAATATTGGTATGGCTGCAGTGTCCACCGTTTTAAGCAGCTTCGGCTGCTTTTGCCTGTTTGACCAGATTAGATACACGCTCACTTATCTGGGCACCTTTAGCAACCCATGCGTCTACCTTCTCAAGATCGAGCTTAAGGCCAACTTCCTGACCACGTGCTTTGGGGTTGTAATACCCTAAACGCTCAATGTAACCACTATCACGACGCTTGCGTGAATCTGTTACTACGATGTTATAAAAGGGGCTCTTCTTGGCGCCGCCTCGTGCCATGCGTATTACTACCATGCGTAAATACCTGAAAACTGTTGTAAATGGCTGATTTTACGAGCGATACACGCCCCAAATAGCAGGCGCGTAATACTACCGGATTTTGCCTAAAAGTGAAGCTTTTTTGACCTGAATTCGCCTCAAACAGGGTACATCGGGAGATTATTGAAGTTTTATGGCTTAAAACGGCCTGCCGCCGCCTTTCGGGAGCTGTCCCTGCATCGCTCGCATCATCTTTTTCATGCCGCCACCCTTCATTTTTCCCATCATCTTCTTCATCTGCAGATGCTGCTTGAGCAAGCGGTTTACTTCCTGGATTTGAGTACCCGAACCATTGGCAATACGACGTTTTCTAGAGCCTTTGATAATCGCAGGGAATTTACGTTCCTGTGGCGTCATAGAATTGATCATGGCAACCATACGGTCGAATTTCTTGTCATCAACTTGTTGCTTGAGGTTCTCGGGTAAACCCATGCCGCCAGGTAACTTGTCCAACATGCCAGCCATACCACCCATGTTTTTCATTTGCTGCATCTGATCACGCAGATCTTCCATGTCAAAGGCTTTACCCTTTTTAAGCTTTTTGACCAGTTTGTCGGCTTTTTGCTGGTCGACTTTTTCGTGGGCTTCTTCAACCAGGCTAACTACATCACCCATGCCCAGAATACGTGATGAAATTCGTTCAGGGTGAAATAGCTCAATGCCATCCATCTTTTCGCCAACGCCAATAAATTTAATAGGCTTGCCAGTGATATGACGCACCGATAATGCGGCACCACCTCGGGCATCACCATCGGTTTTGGTCAACACAACACCGGTCAATGGCAGCGCTTCATTAAATGCTTGCGCCGTATTAGCAGCATCCTGACCGGTCATGCTATCCACTACAAACAAGGTTTCTTGTGGTGACAATGCTTGATGCACTGCTTTGATTTCCACCATCATTTCATCATCGATCGCTAAGCGACCGGCGGTATCCACCAGCAACACATCCATTTGTTCTTTTTTGGCAGCACTCAAGGCTGCTTCGGCAATGGCGACCGGTTTGTCATCGACAGAAGACGGAAAGAACGTCGCTTCAACTTCTGCTGCAACGGTTTTTAATTGTTCGATAGCTGCGGGACGATAAACGTCAGCACTAACTACCATGACTTTTTTATTTTCTTTTTGTTTGAGAAAACGCGCCAGCTTGGCTGTCGTGGTCGTTTTACCAGCACCCTGCAGACCCGCCATCAGTATAATGGCCGGGCGTTCGTTACCTAGTTCCAGACCTTCGTTGGCCGTACCCATGACCGCAGTAAGTTCCTGGTCAACTACTCGTATGAATTCCTGCCCGGGACTAACACTGCCAATGACTTCCTGACCCAGTGCACGCTCTTTTACTTTTGCGGTGAAGTCTTTGACGACTGGCAAAGCAACGTCGGCTTCCAGCAGCGCCACACGTACTTCACGAACAGATTCAGCAATGTTTTCTTCGGTTAAACGGCTTTGGCCGCGGATTTTCTTAACCGTTGAAGTCAGGCGTTCACTAAGATTTTGAAACATATGAATCAGGCTTGGTCAGATTGAATAAGGATTATAACTCGAACTGTTGTCCATTGTGCAGCGCTTTAATACTGCGCCCAGGCACCAGCTTTTGTACTTCAGCAACAATCTCATCTTCAGCGCCAGGCTTTAAATGAGTCAGATAAATGTTTGGCTCATGATCTAACTTCTTAAGGTCTTCAGCCAGGCTGGAACTGCAATAGTGCTTTGCTTTGACGCTTAATTCTTGCTCGGCATCTGTATAAGAGCATTCCACAATTAAATGATCGAGGCTTGGCTGTTGGTTAAGCACCTCCCAGAGACTGTCATTGGTACAACAATCACCACTGAATGCCAAACTGCCGCCCGTTGAACGCACCAGATAACCAACCGCCGGGACCGAGTGTTGTGCCGGCAACATTTGTAGCTCGCACTGCACTGTTTTGATGGCATCACCTACAGCATGTAAATTGGATTCAAGAACGACGGGCTCTGCGTCTCCGAGATTGAAAAAATCAGGCCACAGCTTCCAGTTAAATAAATGCTCGCGAACGATTTGATCACTTTCCTGTGTGAGGTGAAGCTGCAGAGGATGTAACTCAGCCTCCTCCTGAACGGTATCGAGCATCAGCGGCAAGCTCAATATATGATCAAGATGCGTATGGGTTAGAAAAACATGCCTGATTTTTGCCAGCTCCTGAATCTCCAGATCCAGCACTCCGGTACCACAGTCAATCAATATGTCGTCTCCCAGTAGCATAGAGGTCGTTCTACGAGAACCACCAATACCACCCGAACATCCCAGTATTTTGATTTGCAATTTATGTCCCTGTATATCTGCCCTTGATCGCGCATAAATAAGTGCCCGAATGCGCCGAAACAGGCTATCATTAGCCCTAATAATGAAACCGCGAACTGATCACACTCCTCTGGGTCGATGACCACTATACTCGCACTTATCAGCATTTTTGCGAACCTTGCAGGTACTCTTACCGTTTGGCAACAGCTGCAAAAAAGTGATGTCGCCCACACTCCCGTTTTACGCGTTATCTGGGGTCTGGCCCTTGTCGGACATGCCGCACTACTATACCAACAGATTTTCTCTGCTGACGGTGTAAACCTCTCATTTATACTCGCCCTCTCAGCCGCCTTGTGGCTGGTGAGCTTGATCCTGTTTGTTAGCACTCTGAAAAAACCACTGCTCAATACATGCGTAGTGGTATTGCCATTAACCGCACTGGTTATCTGCGCGACCTGGGTATTTCCAAACCTGACTCGCATGCCGCTACAAAATGGTACCGGCATAGGCATCCATATTTTAAGTTCTTTACTCGCGTATGCGATTCTGATGATTGCCGCGATTCAGGCCATCGTGCTGAAATACCAACATCAACGTCTGCACGGACAAAAACCACTCGGGTTTTTCAAACACTTGCCAGCAATGCAAGACATGGAACATTTACTGTTTCAATTGATTGCCACCGGAGTGGTATTACTCAGCATTTCTTTACTGAGTGGGTACTTACATGTCGATAGCCTGTTTGATCGCACACAGCTACATAAGACCGTACTGTCGATCATTGCATGGTTAGTATTCGCCGCATTACTAATAGGTAGGCGGAGCATGGGCTGGCGCGGGCCGACTGCTATACGCTGGACGCTGTGGGGCTTCAGCCTGTTAGCACTCGCCTACTTCGGCAGTAAGCTGGTGCGTGAAATCATCCTGCAAAGAGCACTTTAAGAAGCACTCGTGAACGATATTTCTCTGCCAATTCTATTTTTCATTTTAGTCATACTGTTTCTATTGTCTGCATTTTTCTCAGGCTCGGAAACCGCGCTAATGTCGCTGAATCGGTTTCGATTAAAACATCTGGCTGATAGCGGCAACCGAGGCGCACAACTTGCACAACAGCTACTGGCAACGCCAGATAGATTAATTGGCGTGATATTGCTCGGCAATAACATCGTTAATATCCTCCTAACCCAGCTCGCTACCTATATTGGCTATCGCATGCACGGTGAAATAGGTGTTGCTATCGCTACCGGATTATTAATACTGGTATTACTGATCTTTGCTGAAACCACCCCGAAAACTCTGGGTGCAATTCATTCAGAAAAGGTAGCCTTTCCCGCTTCATTTATTTACAAACCTTTGCTGGTTATTACCTATCCTGTGGTCTGGCTCATCAACTTGTTTGCCAACGGCTTGCTGCGGCTATTTGGTGTCTCAACCAGCAATATTGATGAAGACTCGTTAAGTCATGATGAACTGCGCTCTGTTGTGTCTGATAGCAGTGGTGATTTCGGACGCAATAAAAAAACCATGTTATTGAGTGTACTGGACCTGGAAACCAGAAAAGTCGAAGATATCATGATCCCCCGCCGTGAAATTGTTGGCATCGATATTACGGATGAATGGGATGAGATCGAGCAACAATTGGTCGATACCAGCTACACCCGACTTCTGGTATTTGAAGAAAGCATTGATCAAATTATTGGCTTCTTCCACGTGCGCAACCTGGCGCGTCATCACAATAATGATGAGTTCAATATCGACGTGCTCAAAGATTCATTACGTGTACCCTACTTTATTCCCGAAGGTACACCCTTGACCGAACAACTGGTTAACTTCCGACGTGAACGACGCCGTCATGGCCTGGTAGTTGATGAATACGGTGACATACAGGGACTGGTAACGCTGGAAGACCTACTCGAGGAAATCGTTGGCGAGTTCACCAACGATCCGGGCGACATGCATCAGGAAATTCATTTGCAAGATGACGGTAGCTATATCGTTGATGCCGGTATGCATGTGCGTGACCTGAATCAAGCTGTTAATTGCGACCTTCATACCCAGGGGCCCAAAACACTGAACGGCTTGATTCTGGAACACATGGAGTTAATTCCGGATACCGGTACTTGCATGCTGATTGACAACTACCCGGTAGAAATCATGAAAATTCAGGACAATGCGGTCAAGATCGCACGCTTGACACCTCAACGCATTAAACAAGATAAAGCCTAGAGATGGCCAAAGAAAAGAAACAATACCGGTGTAATGAGTGCGCCGCACTCCACCCAAAATGGAGTGGGCAATGCGGCGACTGCAACGCCTGGAATTCTCTGGTCGAAGAAATCAAAGAAGGAACTGGCGAAAAAGCCAGCAGCCGTTTTGCCGGCTATGCCGGTGAAATCAGCATCGAAACACTGGCGACGATAATCCCGGAGAATGCGCCACGTATTGCCAGTGGTATCTCAGAACTTGATAGGGTGTTAGGCGGCGGCATTGTGCCAGGCTCGGTGACCTTGATCGGCGGCGACCCGGGTATTGGTAAATCCACTCTATTGCTGCAGGTTGTAGCCCAACTCGATAGCAAACATTGTTTGTACGTCAGTGGTGAAGAATCGTCGACCCAAATCAGCTTACGGGCGCAGCGTCTAAAACTGGACTGCCCTGACTTACGCTTATTGATGGAAACCTGTACCGAGAAAATTATTAGTCTGGCGCTGCAGAATGCTCCGCGCTATATGATCATTGATTCAATTCAAACCCTGTATACCGAAAACTCATCGTCTGCTCCCGGCTCGGTCACTCAGGTCAGAGAAAGTACCGCGCAGCTAGTCAGGATGGCAAAACAGCGAAACATCTCATTATTCATCGTTGGGCACGTAACCAAAGAAGGCACGTTAGCCGGGCCTCGCGTACTTGAGCATATGGTCGATACCGTATTGTATTTTGAAGGTGACCAGAATAGTCGTTATCGAGTACTACGCGCGGTCAAGAATCGCTTTGGTGCAGTCAACGAGCTAGGTGTATTCGCGATGGGTGATAACGGGCTAAAAGCCGTGACAAATCCTTCTGCCATCTTCCTGTCACGACACGAGAAGCCGGTGCCAGGTAGTACTGTGATGGTTACCCACGAGGGCAATCGACCGATGCTGGTGGAAGTTCAGGCACTGGTGACTGAATGCCATAGTAACCACCCACGGCGACTGACCCAGGGACTGGAGCAAAACAGGCTGGCCATGCTACTGGCAATCTTGCAACGTCACGGTGGTGTGACCACCTACGATCAGGATGTATTCGTTAATGTGGTGGGCGGGGTTAAAATCGCTGAAACTGCAGCAGACTTACCTGTGGTGCTAGCCATACTCTCGAGCTTACGTGATAAGCCGATGGCTGAAGGCTTGATCGCCTTTGGAGAGCTGGGTCTGGCCGGTGAAATACGTCCAATACCAAACGGGCAGGAGCGTTTAAAAGAAGCAGCCAAACATGGTTTCACCAAAGCCATTGTCCCAGCAGCCAATGCCAAAATAGCACCACCCAAATCTCTGGATATTATCAAGGTCAAACGACTGCAAGATTGTCTTGAGCATTTGTCCGCCTGAGCATGCAACAAATTCAGCTGTACCGATCTTTTCCTACCGCCTGTAATTACATTCAGGGCAACGACGCCATTAATTTAATCATAGACCCGGAACTGACACTGCCTGCCTCAAAATATGAGGAGTTGCTGGCAAAAGGCTTTCGACGTAGCGGCAACATGATTTATCGGCCGGATTGTGAGAACTGCTCAGCCTGTACACCCACCAGAATTCCAGTGAAGCAATTTAAGCCACGAAGAAACCAGCGTCGCTGCCTGAAAACCAATCAGGACCTGAGTATGGTGATTTCTGATACCAGCTTTACTGAAGAACATTACCAGCTTTACCAACGTTATCTTGCTGCTCAACATTCTGGCGGAGGTATGGATAACCCGAGTAAGGAAACCTTCACAGACTTCCTTTGTCAGCGCTCTGATATGGCTCAATTTCTGGAGTTCCGGACTGAATCAGGAGAGCTACTGTGTGTCGCCTGCACCGATGTTCTACCAGACAGCCTCTCAGCTGTGTATACATGGTACTCCCCGGAAGAAAAGCAACGAGGATTGGGGGTGCTTGCTATTTTAAAACAAATCCAGCTTGCTCAAAAATTAGAGCTTAAACATCTCTATTTGGGTTATTGGATTGAGACATCTCCCAAGATGTCCTACAAAACTGACTATCAACCTTACGAACTCTATCAAGACAATAACTGGGAACTTCAGGCATAAAAAAACCCCGCTCTTTGCAGAGCGGGGTTTTATCTAACCGTTTATAACTGATTAGAGATTGATGCCCAAAGACTTCAGGGTATCAAAGGTCAAACCACCTGTAGAAAGACCATTCTTACGCTGATACGCATCAACAGCACTCAAAGTGCCTGTACCAATACGGCCATCAGGTGCACCAGCATTGAAACCAGCTGCATTTAGAGCAGCTTGAATGCGTTTAACAACATCAGCACTCATATTGGTCTCGCACAACACTTGACGCCACTCCATACGCTCATCTGAAACTTTGACTGATTTAGTCACAGTCTGCGTCTTCTCAGGGATGGCAATACGCTTTTCACTTGCAGGTGTTACCAGCTTGCGTACTTTAACGTCTTTATACTCGGCTGGAATCTCGGCAACTTTAGTAGCTGCTGGAGTCTTCACCACACGACTGGTTACAGTCTTGAACTTGGCAGGCTTGGCAGTAACACATACCTGGTTACCCGTCTTGCTTGACGCTTTCATGGTGGTGTCACTGATTTCGTGCCATACAAAAGTTTCTGGTGAAACCATTACTGTCTTCATTACTGAGCTCTTCTTCTCTGGAATAGCTACACGCTTTTCAGAAGCAGGGCTAACCAGCTTACGAACTTTCTGTGTAGTGTACTCAGCAGGAATCTCAACCACTTTGGTTGACGCAGGAGTATCAATAATACGCTTGGTGATAGTCTTGTAGACAGCTGGAACCGTTACCAGACACATGATCTCACCAGTTGTATCAATACGCTCTGCCAGACCGCGACCTTTTTTCCACTCAGTTTTTTCAGGGCTAACCATGACTTTTTCACTGGTTTCTTTATAGGTTGCTGGTACTGCTACAACTTTCTTGGAAGCATCCTTAACCAATAAACGCTCTTCAATCCACTCATACTTGGCTGGAATGATTTCAACGCTTTCTGAAGCCTGGCTAACTAAAACTTCTACTGGCTCTTCTTTATATTGAGCAGGCTTGTAGTGTTCGTGGAAACACTCACCAACTTTAGCCGCATCCAGATTGATACCGGCAGCTTTAGCAGCGGCGATGTTGGATGGGCTTGCAGGTGCTGAACCACTGCTAGCTGCGACACTGTAAGCTCGAGTAGCTGGTGCTACTTCAACTTTTGATGTCTCAGTGCCGTAAGTTGCTGGCACAGGTGTGATTTTCTTACTGGCTTCTTTTACTAAAACACGCTCTGTAGTCCACTCATACTTCGCTGGAACAACTTCTATTTTTTCTGCAGCTTGCTTAACAACTAATGTGGCTGTTTCGTTTTTGTAAGTCGCTGGTATAACGACTTTGGCGTAACACTCACCGGCTTTCGCGTTTGGCAATGTTGCAGTGTTATCAACTGCTGCACTCACACTGGCTGCGCCAGCGATTAGTGCTACAGCTGCACTTGATGTAATTAAACGTTTCATCTGATGTAACCTCCTGAATTCGAGAATCTTGCTAACATTAAATTTTGCGAGAGAATTTTAAAACATCTTTTCGGAAAATGTTGATTATTTTCGGTCTATAACCAGATTTAACAAAGATAAGTGGTTGATTAAGCCCTAAATTACCGATTCAGCTCGAATTTTAGACTAGGCCAGTCAAAAAATGGGCCAGGATCTGTTTTTCTACCCGGCGCAATATCACTATGTCCAACGATATTATCTTTCGATAAATTGGAATAGCTACGTAATAGAACCCCAATCAGTTCTGCCAGTTTTTGATATTGAATCGATTCAAACGGCTGATCATCGCTACCCTCGAGTTCGATACCAATTGAGAAATCATTACAGGCAGACCGACCCTGAAACTCTGACTGACCAGCATGCCAGGCACGTTTATGAAAAGGAACGTATTGAACGATCTCCCCTTGCCTGTCTATCAACACATGCGAGGAAACTTCGAGATGGCAAATTTCCTTAAAATACGGGTGCTGCTCAGGATCCAGTTTGTTTTGAAATAGCTCATCTACATGACAACCACCAAACTCACCAGGTGGCAGGCTAATATTATGAATAACCAGCAATGAAATATCGTCTTTATCGGGACGTTGATCGTAATTGGGAGACTTGATCCAACGTACATCATGGCCATGTAAACGCCCTGAGCGTTTTACAATTCGCATCTTCTCTTTATTACTCAAATTACCCATCAAAAGACTCTACCTCAAAGGCTCGGTTACGTTATCATGCATGCCCTTTTGACTCATCCACAAGTTTACACTGGCAATGGCTTTCAGACTTAACGCACCCCAACAACAAGCCGTTGAACATTTAGGAACTCCGTTACTGGTTCTTGCCGGTGCGGGTAGCGGCAAGACCCGCGTCATTACAGAAAAAATTGTCTACCTGATAAAGAAACGCCAATTAGACGCTGGACAAATTGCGGCGATTACCTTTACCAATAAAGCTGCACGTGAAATGAAAGCACGTATCACCCAAATACTGCCCAAAGAAGTTAGCGGCGAGTTAAAAATCTCTACCTTTCATACCCTCGGCCTGAACATCATTCGTGATGACCTGAAATTACTGGGCTATAAAACCGGGTTTTCGATTTTTGATAGTCAGGACTCTGAAACTGTACTGACAGAAATCACCAAAACAAACGACAAAGATCTGATTAATCAATTACGCTGGCAAATTTCGGACTTTAAAAACTCTACCCTGACGCCGGAGCAAGCGTTAGATCAAGCAACGAATGATCTGGAGTCAAATGGTGCAAAAATCTATGCTCGCTACCAGCGACAA
>CALISW010000133.1 GCA_938041655.1 uncultured Thiotrichales bacterium
TAGTAAAAAAACTTCGCTTTGTTCGGCGGGTAAGGCAGCAACCGCTGCCGTTAATACCTTGGCCAAACGTCGGCGTTCAAAATCGTTGTCTGGTTGCCAATTGGCGTGTGCTTCAGTTTCGGGCATCTCGTCATTACTACTAACGTCATCCAGCTTGCGCCCTTGTTTGCGGTACCAGTCCACGAGGTGGTTATGCGCAATGCTGAACAGCCAGGTGGTAAATTTGGCATCATCTTTATAACGGTCTTTAGCGTTAATCAGTTTGACCCATACATCCTGATACAGTTCTTCAGCGGTACCCTGATCACTGCATTGACGTAGGAAATAGCGATAGACAGCACCTTTATGGCGACTATATAAGTGCTCAAAGGCGTGATCATCGCCGGCGGCATAATTCTGCATCAGTTGTTCATCACTAAGATTGGCATCCATAGGATGCCAATCTAGCGCGTCTCCGTAATGATTGAAAGTTAAGCTGTTCAGTTATTCGCCCAATCTGAATTTAATCACCGTTCTAACTCCGGTGACTTCAACAGCCTGGCCGTTGATTACTCGGGGTGAGTACTTGTACTTTAGTGCTGAGTTCAGAGCACTTTGATTTAGTAATGATGAAGCAGAGCTGATAACACGCGGATTTTCAACAGAGCCAAATTTAGTAACGGTATACTCTAAAAGGACATCTCCTTCTATACCTCGTTCTGCTGCTCGGTTAGGGTAAATCGGAGCTACTTTAACAATCGGCCCATAATTCCGGTCACCAGCAGGCAAGCCTTTACTAAATTCAAGATCACTTTTCTCAGCAATCTTAGGTGGAGGATCATTGGATATTGCTAGTGTGCCTTCGAGTGCATCAAAAGGTTGTCTTGTAACAGTAGGTGGAGGCGTTTCATCAATTACAGGTTTGACCGGTTTTTCGATTGGTTTTACTTCAACGACTTCTTCGGTAGGTGCAATGATATTTGGCAATACATATTTTATTACCTCATCTCGCTGAACATCCCGATTACCCATCAGCGTAATCATGACGCCAAGTAGTCCGAGTGTGACCAGTAGTGCCGGCGGAAATCCAATTAACGTTCTAGTAGTAGTGTTCATAGTTATTCTCCTTGGCTTGGGTTATTCACTCTTCCAATGAAGAGGCGAGTGATACTAAAGTCAGGAATTCACCGCGGTAACCATGATCATCGTTACCACGCGCTGAGCGTGCAAGATCCAGTGCCTCGTCATAATTGAATTCCTCTAACATGTCTCCACCGCGCAAAACTTGACCGAAGCCGGCAACAGCAGCCGAGAAACGGAAGTTCTCGGAACTGTCATCCAGATCCTGCATGATGTCTTTACTGTTTAGTGCCTGCAGTATCAGCTCACTGCTGTCGCTATCGGGTTGCTTATAACGTATGCGTAGTTCAGCCAGCTCACCACTGAGGTTGTCATTGTTTTTATTCGTCTGGTACTTCAGAGGCTCTACCCAGCCGCCATTACTATCCGCCAACACGATTTCGTATAACGCCGTGACGGTATGACCAGCACCAATTTCACCGGCATCAATTTTGTCGTTATTGAAATCCTGGTTACGTAGTACACGGTTTTCATAGCCGATCAATCGGTACTGGGATACCTGAGCAGGGTTGAATTCCAATTGGATTTTCACATCCTTGGCAATGGTTTGTAAGGTCGCACCCATTTGCTCAACCAGTACTTTGTTGGCTTCTTTCAGGGTATCGATATAAGCGTGATTACCATTACCAGCATCTGCCAGTTGTTCCATTAAGTGATCGTTATAGTTGCCGCCACCAAAACCAAGTGTGGTTAAGGAGACTCCGTTCTTGCGCTGTTTTTCTACCAGCTTGATAAGTTGATCAAAGTTAGTCATGCCAACGTTGAAATCACCGTCGGTTGCCAACATCACGCGGTTGATACCATCTTCAATAAAGTTCTCTTCGGCAATTTCATAGGCCAGTTGTATACCCGCCGCACCGTTGGTAGAACCGCCAGCTCTCAATTTATTTAATGAGCGAAGAATTTTGCGCTCGTCAGAAGTACTCTCAAGTACAGTACCAGCGGCACCGGCATAAACCGCGATGGCAATACGGTCATCGTCACGCATATTTTTTGCCAGCAGTTTTAGCGATGATTTTAATAAACCAATCTTGTTGGGGTTGTTCATAGAGCCTGAGACATCAACCAGAAAAACCAGATTTGCAGCCGGACGTTCGTCCTGATCAAATTTGATGCCCTGGATTCCAACATGCAGTAATTGCGTATCCGCATTCCAGGGAGATGGGGCGAGTTCGGTCACCACAGAAAAAGGCTGTCGACCACGTGGCTGGGGATAGCTGTAACTAAAGTAGTTAATCATCTCTTCTACCCGCACTGCATCGTGAGGTGGCATGCGACCTTCATTCAACATGCGACGTACGTTGCTGTAACTACCCGTATCAACATCAATACTAAAGGTGGAGACAGGGTTATGCGCAACCAGCTTGACCGGATTTTCTTTTATCTCGACATAATTTTCACGATCGGTGGGTGGCTGGATAGGTGGGTGGTAAATGTCACCCTGAGGCATTGGTCTTCTTGATGAGAATTCGGCTTCTTGTCTAGATCGATTGGCAGCCGTTCCTCTGGCGGCAGTAACTTTACCTAGCACCTGTTCAACAGAAACATCCGGGCGTGAGGCGTTAGGTGCTGATGCTGGAGCAACTGGTGCAGGTTCAGGAGACGGAGCTGGATAATAATTTGCATCATCAGTCGACTTCGATCCAGTCACAACAACTTCTTGTAACTCGCTATTTTTTGGATTGGTATTTTGGGTACAACCAATTACCACAATCGCAGTAAATACAACAATCAGTGCATTTTTTAGTGTCATTTTTCTCTTTCCTTTTTGTGTTTGTTTCCCCTATAAACGTTGTTCATCACAAAAAGGGTTAATTTTATTATCCATTCAGTTCTGGTTCAGCGTTACTTTGTTTAAATCAATGCGAATCTGGGAAAAAGAGGGTTTTAATATGCTGAAAAATAAACTGATACTAATGATTGGGCTTACACTTCTATTGGGTAATACCATAGCGTTCTCTGCTGAAGAGCAGCGAAGTACTAGCAATCTAGGCTACGTATTTGGCGCTAAAGATGCGGCCAAACCCAAGCACTCAGATCAACCTGCATTGATACCTTTTGGGCCACGCGCAACGGGCAAGCAAGCTAAATCAGCGACTGCAAAAAATGGTTGTTTCAATTGTAGTCATCCGGATTTCAGAATCTTTGATAGCCGGGTTTCAATCTGGGGTGATGATGATGCCGATGGTTTTTATCGCGGCTTGTCAGTTACCTTTGATGTCGATAATTATGGGCCGGGTGAATGGGTCTACGCACGTTTGTTCATTAGTTTAGAAGGTGGGCCGTGGAATGAATATGCGGTTACAGATGACTTCTATATTGAAGGGCTGGCTGCTGATGATAACTATAGTATCGATACGGATTTACTGACTGGTTATCCAACTGGCTTTTATGATGTATTGATTGAAGTTTATGCCGCACGAGATGGTGAATTTTTAACACTCAGCGGACCCGATGAAGATCTGGATCTCTTTGCATTGGCTTTGGAAGATTCAGAGCGTGATATTTACGATCCGTATGTAGATAATTACTACCATGCACACGGTGGTCATGGCGGTAGTCTGAGCTTGTTTCTGATGGGACTCGTCATACTCTCCCTTGGTAGATTCAGGGGGCTTGAGAGCATCAGTTTGAACTGACAACATTTCTTTAAATGAAAAAAAGAAAAAGGCGGCATTAAGAAACTAATGCCGCCTTTAACCCTTAACTGACTCTTAAGAAAATTTTTCGGATTTAAATCTGGTTCTCTACTGAATTGTCTGGAAGGGTAATCGTGATACGAAGACTATCAACATCTATCCAGTCGTCATCTCGACCGCTACGATTTCCATTCCAGCCAAACTCTAATCTGGCATCACTCGCGAGTGGGCTGGAAACTGTATAGGTTCGGTCAAATTCTTGAGAGGAAGTATTGAGTTTTATTTGATCGCCATCTGGACTATCAAAATCTGCACTTGGCAATACGAAGAACCGCGCATTGGAATTTGAATTGGCGCCAGAGTTGGAACTTGCACTCGCTGTTAGCTCGATGCGCATTGTAGTACCGACAGGTAAGTTGTCATCAAGATAGTAAACTAAACGTGGTGATCCACGGGTGCCAGAGTGTGTCAAACGATAGGCAGCGTTATCGAGACTGCTTACCACCATTCCATCAAGCACTTCCCAACCATTCAGGTTTTCAAACCCGGAACTGTTGCCACCATAGGGTGTGGGGTCACTATTGTCACCGATACCATCTCCATCGGAATCTGTGTCTTCGGTTGGATCCAACGGGAAAGCGTCATCAATATCCAGCACGCCATCATTGTCATCATCCGTATCGGCGTTGTCACCTGTGCCATCACTATCTGAATCAATTGTTTCGGTAGCATCAAAAGAAAATGCATCGTCGGCATCCAAAACACCGTCATTATCGTCATCTGTATCAGCGTTATCGCCGATACCATCATTGTCATTATCTGAGCTTTCATTGGCATCTAGCGGGAATCCATCATTGATGTCCTCGACACCATCATTATCATCATCAGTGTCTGCGTTATCGCCGATACCATCGTTATCATTATCTGAACTTTCATTTGGATCTAGTGGAAACGCATCATCCTTATCATCGATGCCATCACCATCATCATCAGGATCAGTATTGTTACCGACGCCATCGATGTCGGTATCTAAAGATTCAGTGTTATCCAGAGGAAAATCATCGTCGCTATCCAAAACACCGTCATTGTCGTCATCAGTATCTGCGTTATCGCCAAAACCATCGTTATCAAAATCTGAATGTTCATTGGCATCTATTGGGAATGCATCGTTGATGTCATCAACGCCGTCATTATCATCATCAGAATCAGCATTATCACCAATGCCATCGTTGTCGTTGTCACTCCACTCGCTGGAGTCAGATGGGAACAAGTCATTGCTGTCATTGATTCCATCGTTATCATCATCACTATCGTCTACATCAAGAATCCCATCATTGTCATCATCCGGATCCAGGTTATTACCAATACCGTCACCGTCGTTATCGAAGCTTTCAGATGGATCTATTGGAAATGCGTCAAGACTATCAATCACACCATCGTTATCACTATCATCCGAGCCAAAATTCCAGAGCGTCAGTTGCGGTATATCCTGGTCTAGCCAGAGTAAATAGACTGAACCCGCTTCACCGGAAATTAAAACAGCATATTCAGTCGGTACAGTGATTTCTTTTGAAAGTTCGCCTGAGGAATTCCACTCTCGTATGACAACTGTCCCTTCTGTTTGGGTCAGGGTTAACAAACGGTCTTCCGGGTACCATGCAGCATCAGTGATTACTGTGCCTAGTGAGTAAGTAAACTCGAGTGATGATGCGTCATAAATATCGCCTGTTCCTAGCACAACTGAATTACTTAAAGAGCTCGTAACAACAGGTGCAGTTATTGGCGTAGAGTTATCGTTGGCAATCAGGACCGCAGAGCCAATGTTACCGTTAGTGTCAATAGATTGGCACACCAGTTGATTTGGCATTATGTTACTTGTGACATAGTAGAGTTTGCGTAAGGCGTCATTCCATACGTACTCATCAGATCTATAACTAGTGACATGCTCCGAAATAATATTCCCATCCAGGCCGATAAAATATTGCAGGATGTCCGTTCCCGTATCAGTTACAACAAATAAATGTGAACCAACCATACTCATAGCAATAATTTCATGCTCGAGCCTAACAAATTCATATTCCAGACCAGTATCAGGATCTACAATTGTGATCAGACCATCGTCATGCGATAAGTAAATTAAATTATCGGTGCTGTAGTACGCCATAAAATCTGGAGTAGAACTTAGCGGGATTGTTTGTGTATATATTCCGAGCATTGGCGACCAACGAAAAACAGACTGATGCTCTCTACTTAGATGGAAGATAGACCCATCATGACCCACCAGACTTGCATCTGGCCGAAAACCTAAACCGGTTGGCTCAATAGGATCTACTGTAACCAGCGCTCTGGATTTTGAAAACGGATTCTTGCGAATATCGTAAAACCTGTCTTTAGACGTAAGCTGTTTTGTTGAATTGACGATATCTGCTCGCAGAACGGAATCAAGCTGATTGAAATTAGTATCAGCACGCACGTTTCCAGCAAAAAACGCAGCCGTAAGCAATAATGCAGCAGCGCATAGGTATGTAAATCTGTTCATTTAAAACCTTGTTATTTAAATAATAGCTTTAAAACTTATGGCAACAACTTTATGGGACAGTCGCAAGAACGACAATTAACGGATGGCGATAAAATTTAGTTTATTGTCTTATAATTCAGTGACTTACTACAAAACAAATTGTTACAGGCAGGTCGATAGGATGTTCAAGCGATAAATAAAAACAATAACTTAAGTCGTACATTTTGTGATTACATTCTCATCTTAATGCAGAATAAATATAGGATTTTTATTCTTTGACTAACACACGCATGTGTAACATTTGGGAGTTATCGAGATTGAAAAATTTGCACTAAAGTATGTGAGTATATCTCTCGCTACACGATGAAAGATTCTGGTCGCGGTCATTATTACTCATATAGTGGTGGCTGTACCTATACGTATGATAGCGACGCACGCTCTTTGAACATAAATGTTATTAATTTGTACCGACATTATTACAAGTTATGGCTTGTCTGCTATAACCCGGGCCAGACCAACTTACATCCAAGTCCGGTGTTGGATTAGTCCCGGCTCCAAATAAATAGCGAACTTCAAGGTCATATATGCCAGCACTATAGGTTCTAGAATCTGCAATTTCTGGAGCAGGATGTATTCCTTCGTTGTCTACTATTTTGGTGCCGTCAATTGAAAGTGTACTTGCTTCCACACTGTTTAGAACGAATTCGTACTGACCATCTTGAGGTATTTCAATTCTGGATTTATAGATATAGCCAAAGTTTGCATTTGCGCCTGTGACAGGGTTTTCAACCGTTATATCAAACGGGTTATTAGAGTCATTAGAGATTACTCCAGTACTTGTCGAATCACGCAAGTTATCGACAGAGTATTCGAGGATTGGATCTTGGTATATCTCATAGATAGAGCATATTCCATTTGTTATAAGTATATCGCTACAGGCGATTTTACTTTCCGGACCATCATTTTTGCTTAGATAGACAGAAAGTTCACCAGAATCAATAGCATTAAAATATTCGACCCTTAGAGATATTGGTTGAACACCTGCGGACGAATTCGTAACGTTGAATCTAACTGAATTAGATTTCACTGCATGAACCCCGTCGTTATCAATAAGTAGAATTTCGCCCGAAGAATCAGAAGCATATAGACGGCTTCCATCATCGGATTGCAGGCGTATTTCAAATACATCTCCGTCTACACTTGGTAATACGACGTTGAAATTGTAGGCAGTTCCAGCGAGATCATGGAAGTCAGGTTCGATAGTAATATCAAAGGGGTTGCCATTAGTTTCATCAATTTCACCAGTGGCAACCGGACTTAAATTCTCTAGTAAATCCAGATCCCAGAGATTAAGACTGTCGTTGAAATATTCATAACTACTGCATGCAGATGTTTGTACGCCAAACACATTAAATTCATAGAGTGAATAACCCCAGGGTGTTGCACGTTCGATACCTAACATACGCACATAGCGACCAGAAACAGGAGTAAAGTTAAGGATATCGGTTCCTCCGTCACCCGCCATCTCAGCAACTATGCTGGTCCAGTTAACTGCGTCTTCACTAAGCTGTATTTGGTAGTGACTTGCGTAGGCAGCTTCCCACAACAATTCAACTTTCTCTATGATGCGTGAGGAGCCTAGATCCACATAGATCCATTCATCGGCACCGAAGTTACTGCCCCAACGGGTGTTGGTGTCTCCATCTATTGCAAAGTCAGGCGGAAGCACAAATGAGCTGGTATTCTCGAATGAAGAGGCGACGGCGTCGACCAGATTGAATTTAATTGGATCACCACTGATTTCGCCATTTGGTGTTGGGTCGGTATTATCTCCAATACCATCACCATCAGTGTCGGTAGTTTCGGTGCTATCAAACGGGAAGGCGTCGGCATTATCGCCAACACCATCACCGTCGCTGTCCAGAGTTTCTGAAGCGTCCAAGGGAAATGCATCGACGGTGTCAGCTATACCGTCACCATCGTCATCGAGATCAAATCCATTGGCGATCAGGTCACCATCCAGATCGTCACCTGCAGCTTCACGATTAAACAGATAGACGTTTGCGCCATTGACTGCATAGCGAGTATCAATATCTGATGCTTGTGACTGGAAAGAAACAAACGAACCAGTGACATCCATATGGCTTCGAAGTGTTCTGGTGCCACTGTCTGAGAAACCACCAGATTCAGTTGAGTTTATGAGAATGAGGCTATCATTCTGTCTATCGTAGAGATAGGTATCAACACGCGTATTGTCGTTGCTGTCTACGCTGCCAAATAATATATAACGTCCGTCTTCACTAATCGCGTCTAGATAGTTATTGTTTTCATCAGCTTCGCCTGGTCCGTTAGTGCTCACAATTTCGAATGTTCCAGTTGATCTTTTATATACAAAAACCTGTAAGGATTGGATGTTGCTGTTAGGTACCAAATTGGTTGAATCTGACATAAAAGCAACATACTCATTGTCAGCACTAATTTGTGGGTAGGCAGCTGAAGCATTACTGACTTCACCATTGTTTGTCACTGAGACTAACTCTGTCGTTTGCAACAATAAGTCTCGAACATATACTTGCAGGGTAGGTTGCGAGATTTCTGTAGCCAGATTAGTTGCTGCACTTGAAAACACAACGAAACGTCCATCACGACTAATTGATGGCCACATAGAATCCTGATCAGCTTGTTCTCCGTTAGAGTTAACGCTAATGAGTTCGATGGCACCAGTATTTCGATTAAAGACAAATATATCCGGTTTTCCATTGGTATCATTTGACAGTAAGTTATCACCAGATGCCTCGAATACGATTTTATCGCCATTGGCGCTAATAGCCGGTCGAGATGCATTACCTGCAATCAACTCTGTTGTACCGATCAATCGGTCACGCAAGTAAATTCCATTAGATACTGGCACCTGAGTATTCACCAAATTCGTCGCTTTCGATGAAAATGCAACATATCTTCCATCTGCACTTATTGCCCCGTGACCACTATCAAGGTTACCCTGAACCCCATCCGAGCTAACGCTGATTAGTTCTGTTTGATCCGTAATACGGTCATAGGCGAATAAATCATTCGCACCCAGGGTAGTGTCATTTTGAACGATTAATTTTGAACCAGATACAAACAAGGTAAAGCGTCCGCCGTCACTGATTGATATGCCATCCACTGAGGTTACTGACTGATTTGCAGCACGGGATTTATCAAAAACAGGTGAAATCAAACTTGTGATTCGTGTGGGGGCATTAAATTCAGAATCACTATTGTCTCCGATACCGTCTGCATCAGAGTCACTCGATTCAGTGTCATCAAGTGGGAATACATCAATGAGATCGTTAACTCCATCACCGTCGTCATCCGTATCTGCATTATTGCCGGTACCATCATTATCTGTATCGGTAGTTTCCGAAGCATTAAATGGGAAGGCATCATCTTGATCATTAACACCGTCCATATCACTATCAGGAATTTGTGAACTTACCTGACCGCGTACAACGATCTCATAGAGTGAATATCCCCAAGGCGTACCACGTTCTATACCTAACATTCTGACATAACGTGCTGTTGCTGCAGCAAAATTGATTTCGTCAAGCAGACCATCACCATTAGTTTCAGTGAAAATGGTAGTCCAGTTCTGAGCATCAGTGCTGACTTGTAGTTGGTATTGTTTACCGAATGCGGTCTCCCAATCCAGGTAGACTCTGTCAATAGAGTAGTTTGTTCCAAGATCCACATAGATCCACTCATCATCGGTGAAGTTACTTGACCAGCGAGTATCAGTATCACCGTCGATAGAAAATTCGGCTAGAGTGCTGGGTTTTTCAACGCTCGAGGACAGCACGCCAACAGCCGCGATAATGCCATTAGTAACAGGTACTGTTGTACAATTTTCGCCTTGTGGAATCGTTACAGGACTATCAACTGCAATGGTAATCGGTTTACGCACGGTACCTTTATCGGTTGCTAATAGTAAGGTGCCTGAATAGGTTTGACCGGCGACAGCACCATGACTGAGCCAGGTGAATTCAAGGTCATAGGACTCTCCGGGATTAATAATGTCTGATAACTCACTGTGGTTAGAAGTACCATCGCAATATTCAAGTTGCGGGGGACAACCTGTTTGTGAGTTATACATTAATGGTTGATTGCCTGTTATTTGTGGAAATCCAGATGCGGAAAAATCTGTGCTGTAGACAAACTCATCGGTGCCAAGGTCTACGTGAAAACCTCGAAGCTCAAATGCTTCAACACTTGTATTGGTAATGGTTTTAGAAAACTCCGCACTAGCATCAATAGTAGAAACGTTAAACACTAAGGAGTCATCTAGACAAACAGCGGGCAGAGTAGCCGTTGGATCAGCTATGACGTTATAGTAAAAAGTCGCACCAGCGTAGGAATAATCAAAAGTATAGCCGCGATTTTCTGTGGCGAAACCTAATGCAATAGGGGTAGCACTAAGGGTTGCTGAGCGGTTTTCTGATGGGTCAACATTGAACCCAAGTTGGTTAAAACTAACTATCTCTTTGGCACCTCTCGAAACTCTATTCTCGGAATTATTGCCGATACCATAGCCGAAGTAGAGATCGGGTCCACCAACCCAGCGAGCGCCTGTTTGCGCAGCATTGTTGAAAACAATCTCTTCAGATACAGTTAAGTCATTAATGCCAATGTCACCAAAATCAACGAAAGATGGGGTTACAATGAGTTGTGCTGGTGCTTGGTTCGCATCAAACGAGGGCAGAGTAACCTGTAACACTGCAGACATTTCTTCATCTGAATTTTGCTGTGAATATCTAGCTGCTAATCTGCCATCTGAATTAAAGATGTCACCAAATAGGTGAAAAATTTCAACATCAATAAATTCACCAGGGTTCAATATTCGAGCAGGGTCGTAATTGACTTCCTGACAACCAACGGCAGTATTACAACCTTCAGTTCTCATTAGATAGAACGTCGAAACATCAAGATTTGCTTCTCTAAGTAAAACGAGTTGTTCTAATTCTACAGCTGGTGATCCAGGTTCGGCTTCATAGGTTAATCGAACAGTTCTGGGGTCATTCTTTAATTCCGAGGTAACGAAGGTTGAGTCAGACCAACGTAACCCAGACACGCCATTGGGTGTTGCATCTGCGTTATCACCAACGCCATCTCCGTCTGTATCGGTTGTTTCAGAAGCATCAAACGGAAAGGCATCATCAATGTCATTAACCATGTCGTTGTCGTCGTCTGCATCGATACTGTCTGGAATACCGTCCATATCATAATCTGGCATTTGCATGCCAGCTTTGCCATATACCTCAAACTCGTAAAGTGAGAAACCCCATGGCGTCGCACGTTTAGTACCAAACATACGTATGTATCGAGTATCGACTGGCGTGAAACTAATGTCGTCTATATTCCCATCACCATTATTCTCGACATAAACGGTGATCCAATTAACAGCATCGTCACTGACCTGAATGTGGTATTCCATAGCAAAGGCTATTTCCCAGTTCAGAACGACCCGCTCGACCTGATGGGTGACACCCAAATCAACATAAATCCATTCATCCCAGCTGAAGTTGCTGCCCCATCGGGTGCTGTTATCTCCATCTATTGCTAGCTCAGCTGGTAACATAAAGAAACTGGTGTTCTCGAATGAAGAGGCAACTGCAGTGATTGGCGTTAACTGAATAGTTTGAGCGCTGGTTTCACCATTAGGTGTTGAATCAGAATTATCACCAATACCGTCGCCATCACTATCTAAAGTTTCAGTGTTATCAAATGGGAATGCGTCGTTTTCATCAGTAACACCATCGTTGTCGTCGTCTGTATCTATTGTATCTATTAGGCCATCGCCATCAAAGTCGCTTAACGCCAGTTGCCGATCATATAAATAGGTCTGGCTTGGCATTAACGCAATAGTAGTATTTGAGTCGCTAAAAAAATCCTCACGGTTAGATGTGAAAAGAACAAATCTGGCGGTTGGATCTATAGAGACAGAGCTACTAAAACCGTTTCCGAATTCACCGTTACTACCTAGGCTAACAACTTCAATAGCACCCGTTAACCTATCCTTTATAAATACATCTGACTGCCCGTTTTCATCAGTTGCAACCAAGTCGCCTGTTGCAGCAGAGAATGCAACAAAACGTCCATCAGCATTTATCGCGTAATCAAGGATCACTCCAGCAGTCTCATCGCCAGCACTGTTCGTATTCACTCTGTCGATAGAATTGTCTGTTCGATCATATGCGAATAAATCTACTCTGTTGTTTTGATCGTTGTCGACAAGATCGGTTGTAGAAGCGGCGAATATAATGACATTCCCGTCAGCACTAATAACAGGGTTTATATATTCAACTGCTATTGCTGCACTTCCCTGACCTGGATCAATGTAGTTAGTAGTATCTAACCCAATATCATAAATAAATATTCCGAGTGGTCCAGTATTGTCATAAGTTGTTCCTACGACCAAATTAGAATCTGAGCTCAAGGTTACCGAACCCGAGAGGCTAAAGTTCGGAGCTGCTCCAGCTGGTATTAGATCAGCTCGTTTTATATTCTCGGAAGCTATATCGTACAGATAGAGCTCATTGCTAAAGCCGGTGTCTCCCTGCTCTAGATTTGATGCATAACTTTGGAAAATCACCGTCGTGCCATCTGCAGTAATTTGCGGTGCAACGACAGACCGGTTTGCAGGATTTCCTTCACTATCTGTACTTATGAGTAATAGAGTTTTGAGCTTTCTGTCATATAAATAGGCTTGGGGTTCAGATATAGAATCGGGAAAATTTGGAACCAAGTTAGTGGCCAGTGACAGAAAAGCAACATAGCGACCATCATTACTTATTGAACCGTTTACGCTAAACGAATTAGGCGGCTCTCCATTAAGCCCAAGACTGATTAGTTCATTAGTATTTTTAATTCGATCATATACATAAATACCTGAGGTAGTAATTTCTGTTTCGACCAAATTTTCAGCATTGGAGCTATATACGATGAAACGACTATTGAGTGACGCTAGTGAAGCACCTCTTGTATCCGGAGAAGAAGAGCGGTTACCTAAAGTTATTCCATCAAGAGATACCGAGACGGGTATGAGTCTTTGTGTCGGCAGGTTGTCAATCATGCCATTAGGTGTAGGGTCGAAATTATCACCAATTCCATCCCCATCACTATCGGTGGTTTCTGAGTCATCAAAAGGGAAGGCATCATCAACATCGACTACCCCATCGTTATCATCATCCAGATCAGCATTGTCACCAAATAGGTCTCCGTCGTTGTCAGAGGTTTCTGTATCATCAAACGGGAATACGTCATTGATGTCATCGACACCATCATTGTCGTCATCGGCATCAATACTATCGGGTATACCATCACCATCGTTGTCGGGAGCCTGATTATTTAATCGGCCCCGCACAACAATCTCATAGAGCGAATAGCCCCACGGAGTACCACGCTCGACACCTAACATCCTCACATAACGAGCTGTCGCCTGAGGGAAGTTGATTTCGTCTAAGCCACCGTCGCCATTGGTTTCAGTAAAAATGGTCGTCCAGTTTTGTGCATCATCACTGATTTGAAGTTCATACTTTTTGCCAAAAGCAGTCTCCCAATCTAGATAGACTCTATCAATGATGTACTCACCACCAAGATCAACATAGATCCATTCATTATCGGTGAACTCACTTGACCATCGAGTATCGGTATCTGCGTCGACAGCGTTTTCAGGTGGTAGTACAAAGAAACTGGTGTTTTCAAACGAAGAGGCTACCGCAGCAACAGGTGTAAACTGAACCAGCTGCCCATTGTTTTCACCATTAGGTGTTGGATCGGCATTATCACCGATACCATCGCCATCGCTGTCGATAGTTTCAGTGTTATCAAATGGGAAGGCGTCGTCAATGTCTAAAACACCGTCGTTATCATCATCCAGATCAGCATTGTCACCTATGAAATCACCGTCATTGTCAGATGTTTCAGAGCTATCAAACGGGAAAACGTCATTGAAGTCATCAACACCATCGTTATCATCATCAGGGTCTGCGCTGTCAGCGATGCCGTCGCCATCATTGTCGACCAGATCAAAGGTTACAGCTGCAGTCTGATCAATCGTGCTACCTGAAATAGCGGCAGTAACTGTGACTGATTCAGCCGTGTCATTGGTCAAGGTAGCTGTATAAGTACCATTACCATTATTGGTAACAGTACTAACAACCGCATTGCCTGTTGATGCAATAGAGACGACATTACCGGCATTTTGAACAGCTGTACCATTATCGTTATTCAAGCTTACTATAACTGTAGCCTGGCTGGTTCCATCTGCATCTACTGATGCTGGTGCAGCCGATACGTTACTGCTTGCTGATGAAACACCCGAGTTATTCAGGGTAATGGTCAAGCGTATAAAATCAGAACCATCTTGTTGATCTGTTACTTTAATCAGCAACTCATAGGTGTTATTGATAGAGGCAGGCACGCTGGTTAAAGTGACATTGCCATTGGTATCAATCGCAAAGAAATTGGCATCACCAGCACGATTACCATCAGTCAATTTCCAATAGAGGTCATCGTTATCACCATCGGTAGCTGTAATAGCAGCAACTTGTACCGGAGTATTCAATGCTGTTGAAGCGACATAGTTGGTTTGTGTGCTGGTAATTACAGGTACCGCTGAAGCAGATGTATTTCCGCTCATAAAATTATTTATATAAGTCGTAAATTCACTGATGCGCGTATAGACGCCGGGTGAATCCGGGTTGGCACAACCATTACCAAAACTGGTGATACCAGCTATTGCTAAGTCAGTTGCTGTAGTAGCACCATTCCCAGAAACACTCATATACAGTGGTCCACCACTGTCGCCCTGACAGGTATCTTTACCGCCAAGTTCAAACCCGGCACAGAGCATGTTGCTGGTTATGCCACTACCGATGTCTTGTAGACAGGTTTGGTTAGTAACAATTGGAAGCTGCGCTTCGAGCAAGTCTAAAGGAAAGGTATTACCATTGACCGCATCATCCGTACCCCAACCAACGATAGAGGCACAGTTATCGGAAGCAGCACAGGTAGTGGCGCTGGTACTGGTAGTTGAAAGGGGAACTGTTCCGCTAAATAATGCAACAGTAGTTTGAGTCGCAGGTGCACTAAGTTTTAATAGCGCGAGATCTGAATCAAAGGTATCAACATTATAATCAGGATGACGAATGATGTCGGTAACCGTAATACGATTACCTGGCAAAGCTGATTCAGGTATTACATTACCGGCAACCGTATCATTATCGGTAATAGCCAGTGTTTGGGTTCCTTCGAGAATTAATAACTCACCTGGGACGAAATCGATCAT
>CALISW010000134.1 GCA_938041655.1 uncultured Thiotrichales bacterium
ATATATTCCTGTTGGTCAGTCGGGTTTACCGACCAACGTATATCTGCACTGACGCGGATATACCAACGGATGCTAAACAGTTCACCGTAGTAACTATAGACCGGCTCGTTTACATCAAATGAAAAATCGAACTCATGATGACCCGCGGCAATCTCACCACGAAACAAACAGCCTTTCGGGCTGAGCGCTTTGTCGTTTGAGCCTTCACCACTGGAAGTCCAGAAAGTTTCCAGATCAAGACCGGATATTTGTGTTGGTTTAGTGACGTCGACCAGCACCTTGCCACTAATCGTATCGCCGCGCTGATAGTGTGAGCGACGGTCGGTGATTAGTAAACGTAACTGGCAGGTCATTTACAGTTTCTGGCGAATTCTTATAGTTGTTGTGTTTAACCAGCGCAACCATCGAGTAAGTTTTAAATCCAGCTTCAAGCTCCATTTAATAGAATTTTGTCCAGTCGAAAATGAGGCTGGAATGTTGTCTGGTACTTCAAAGCTGATTTCGCTGGAGACAGGAACTTGATTATTGAAGTTTTGAGGTAATGAAACCGACACTTCATCAAAATAGATTTCATGTTTGTGGGTAGTGCTTGTGGTACCGCTGTTATCTACCGCTACCTCTTGCCCGATCAATTGTGCATAGCAGTTCTCAACCGTGAGATCACGTTGAGGCGTGCAGCTCAAAGTCGCTTCTATGCGTTCACCAGGCTGATATTCAGATTTTGAAAGTGTAACGTGTAAGTCAGCTAATAATTTTTCAACCTGCTTGCCGCTCAAATATCTAAATAAGAAGCCTAACATTACAGCGCCAATGATAAGTGGAATTAACCAGAAAATGTTATCCAGGAATTTTCCAATGGTTGATATAAATAGACCATGTTCTTGATCGAAATATTCATTAATTGGGGAAAACAAATCGAACATGAATTCGGTATCTTTGAAAAAGAAAATTGCAAAAGCACTAAAAAATAAAAATGGAAAAATAACCTGTAAAATTGATGATGATTTTTTTTGCCGTTTACGTTGTTCAATTTGAGCTCGTTGTCGGTAGTGATAATCTTCTGCAAGAGGTCTCGACAATAATAAAAAGTCCTCTTCAATATTTGGGTCAAACGCCCAGGGAACATCGGCCGTAGCTTCCAGGTACCAATCCAGGTTAATGATTTCGCCATGGTAACTGGTTTTGTTTTCTGCCAACTCATATTCAAAGGGATATTCATAATGACCAGGCTGCCATTCACCCGTGAACAAGTTTTGGCTTTTCTCGTTTCCAGTATTCGTATCGCCACGGCCATGTGTACGCCAAAACAAATTAACGTTTAATCCATTGCATTGGGTCGTCTTGGTGATATCAACCACCACTCGACCACGCAGGGTGTCGCCGAGTGCAAAAGTTTTGTCAGCTTGTTCGAAAACTATATGTAATTCACAAGCCTTCATGCGGCGACTCTCTTGTTTAGCATCAATGGTTCGGTTGTTTTGAGTGTCTGAAATATGTCGTATAAGTAAGCTTCCATACTGCGTATATCATCCTTGTATTGTTGTTGTAACCACTCGATATCAGACTCTGAAATGCTGGGTGTAGCACCCGTATTTCTCCGGCAGGATTCAATCCTGCGCTCAAAAATCGATTGTATTGTTTTCGGGTCCAGGGCTGAAACTTTCACCGAAATGACAGTGAAGCCATTGCGCCAGAGTTCAAACTTCATATTCTTATGCGTGGTGTATGCCAGAGAATCGCAATTTTTATACAGTACCTTACGTTCTCTTGAAGAAAGGTTCTCGATACTGTCAATAAAATGTATGCGGGCCTTTGCATACTCAGCTTTCGTTCCTGGATGTATTTGTTGATAAGGAGTGGTTGCAAACTTTTGATGCAGCGCTTTGAGGTGTGTGGTCTTGCCGCGCCCATGATCCGCTACGAATTGAATAGCTACTCCGGGTTGTTGTAATTGCTCTGGCAAAGAGCCAAGTTCTACGATGGCTAACTCACGCTGATCAATATGATTCAGCCTGCCAAACGGGTTTTGAGTCAGGTTAAGGTGTTCAAAAGCTAATTTCATAGTCACAAAAAAGAGGGCCGAAGCCCTCTTTGTAACATCTTGATGTCGTGTAAGCTACTTAGGCTTCACAAATTTAAGCGTCATACGATCACTTTCACCAATGGCAGCAAACACAGATGTGTCAGTACCCTCAGGAAGGTCTTTATAGTTATTGCCTGGCTTTAGAGTCCAGACACCGTTTGGATGGTTTTTGGTATCCAGTGGGTTGGCGTTGATCTCACTGCTTTCGACCAATTCAAAACCGGCCTTCTCTGCAGTTTCAATCACCAGAGACGGCTTGATATAACCCAGCGAACCAATTTTTTCATCTTCAGCAATGACACGATCTTCATTCATGCGGTGTTGTACCAATCCGAGAATGCCACCAGGCTTGAGCGCTTTGTACATAGCATCCATAGCGGCTTGATGATTGCCACGCCCAGCCCACCCATGAAAACTACGGAAAGTTAGCACCATATCCGCACTACCGTCTGGCGCTGGCTGCATGTTGTCTGGAACCGAGAAAATACTCTGTTCGACCTTGTCATACATCTCGGGGTTAGCAATCATTTTTTCGTTAAACTTGATCGCATTGCGCATCACATATTCATTCTCTGACGCTGGGTCATAGCCCGCTGCATAAAAAGTGCCATTATCACGCATCATTGGTGCCAAAACTTCTGTGTACCAGGCGCCTCCACCGGGTGATATTTCCACCACGGTCATGTCATCACGCAGGCCAAAGAACATCAGCGTCTCAACCGGATTACGGTATTGATTTCGTGCCACACTTGCTGCCGGGCGAGAAGATGAATTAACCACGCTGGTTAGTTTGGCTTTAGTCGCCATTTCAACCGGATCAACGGTCGGTGTACTGGCACAAGCAGCCAGCAATAGCGCTATAACGGCGAGTCCTGTTAGTTGTCTTACTTTCATAGCTGTTCTCCTGTGTTAGCTATTTATTATGTATCAAAGTTGTGGGCGCATTATATCAAGCTGCCCGGTAACTTCATTATTACCTGCAAAGTTTATTGCTTGCTCGCCACCCAGTTATTGATGTTTTCCTTGAGTATCGACATTGGCATCGCACCGCCTAGCAAAACAACATCATGAAATTCTTTAATATCGAATTTATCACCCAGTTGTTTTTCAGCATCGGCTCGTGCCTGCTGAATGGTAATCATGCCCAGTTTGTAACCCAGCGCCTGACCCGGCCAGACCATATAACGTTCAATCTCGGAGATCACATCCGATGGTGCAGTACCGGTAGTGCTCGCCATATATTCGATTGCTTGTTCACGCGTCCAGCGCTTGTGATGCAAACCGGTATCAACCACCAGCCGCACCGCGCGGAACAGTTCAGCCTTGAGCCGGCCGAGATTGTTGTAGGGATCATCTTCATACATGCCCATCTCAACTGCCACTTGCTCAGAATACAAAGCCCAACCCTCAACATAGGCATTGTAAGGCGCGATGCGTCGTAACATCGGCAGGGAATCCTGTTGCAGATTCAAGGCAATTTGCCAGTGATGGCCTGGAGTGGCTTCGTGATAGGTCAGCGTCTCCAGATCAAAGCGCGGGTTGGCAGTGATGTCATGCAGATTAATCCAGTAGATACCTGGAGTTACACCATCTAATGATGGCGAGGTGTATTGACCACCGGGCGCACCCACTTCACGTTCGATCGGGATGCGACGAATCTCGACAGCAAACTTGGGGCGTGTCGCAAATAGAGTGTCCATCTTGGCATCAATATTTTCCACATGCTGATTCAGATCGGCCAGCAATTCTGCGCGCCCGGCGTCAGTGTCCGGGTACAAGAATCGCGCTTCTTTATTGAGCGCGTCCATGCGTTCGCCGACACTACCTTCGGTATAACCCTCGGATCTGAGAATCGAATCCATCTCCTGACTAATACGATCAACCTCGCTTAAGCCAAGGTCATGAATCTGATCGGCGCTCATGTCGGTATCGCCCAAATTAGCAATCGCATCTTGATAGAACCTGGCACCATTCGGCTGAGCCCAAATACCGTGTTCTTGGCGCCCTTTGGGCAACAGAGTTTGCATCGTTTTGGATAGTGCTTTGTAACCGGCGTAAACCGAGTTTTCCATCGCATCTGCGGCATCAGCCAGTAATGCGGTTTTTTCATCGGCCGTCATATCATCCAGATCGGTTAGTGAACTTTCGAGGTTTACATATAAGGGATGTTCGGTCGGTGCCGACTCGGTAAATCCATCCAGATTTTTGATCGCCTTGACGATGATCAGCTGCGGTGCCACCCAACCCTGTTCAGCATCCAGGTTAGCTTTTCTACCCACACCCGCCATCATGGCTTTGAAGCCTTGCAAGCGAGCGACATAATCCTGCGCATCTTTCAGGTTTTTTAGTTGGTGGTTATTTTGTAGCAATGAGGGGGCGTCAATCGCCGGACCATTAATTTGATTCACAATAAAGGCTGACATTCCCATCCAGCTATCAATATAACCAATCTCAAAATCCGGGTGCCCAGCGTAGTACCGAACAATACTGGCAACCACCTTACGATTAATATCTTCATCCGCTGAAAGCGGGTTGGGGTAGTTCACTAATTGCTGTTGATAGGTCGTAAGTTGTTGACGTAAATCATTTTCAGCTTCGGGTGAGTAGTCCTCCAGTTTGTCGGCGTAATAACTGCCGGTCAGCTCGGTATCAATAGCCAGTTGCGAAGCGGTTAAACCTCGCGCTCTGAACAGTGCCCCGGCGCTGTCCTGATAGACCTGATTGAGTAAACTTTTGTCACTGGATTCACTATTTACAGGCAATTGCTGGCAAGCTATAACAGCAGCCAGGGAGAGCATAACAACAAGAATTTTTTTCATGATAACCTCAATATCGATTTTGTACATTATCGAACAGAACAGAGGCATTTACCATGAGTGACCAGCGATTGATTAAGTTCGTCGCCGAAGCGTTGCACAGTGGTATCAGCCGCGAACGAATTAAAGAAACTCTACTTCAAGCCAAGTGGTCACCCGATCAAATTGATGGTGCCATGCAGGTCTGGTCTGATGTGGATTTCCCCATACCTATCCCCAAGCCACGAGCACAATTTTCTGCTCGTGATGCCGCTATGTACTTGGTGATGTTTGCTATGTTGTATTTAAGCGTATTCCATTTTGGCAGCATCATTTTCCAGATTATTGATCGGGTCTTGCCCGATGCTCTGGATTATTCCGGTCGTGGTTATAGCAGTGCGGTACGTTTTTCAACCGCCAGTTTAATCGTCGCATTTCCCGTGTTTATGTTTCTGGCCGTCAAGATACATAAGAACCTGATTAAAGATCCGGCCCAACGCAGCTCGGGCGTGCGCAAGTGGCTTACCTATTTAACGTTGGCTATTGCCAGTTGCGTCATCGTTGGTGACCTTATTGCCTTGTTATTTAATGTGTTGATGGGTGAGTTGAGTATGCGCTTTTTCCTCAAAGCGTTAACAGTCGGTGCTATCGCCGGGGCGGTATTTTATTACTACCTCACCTGCATGCGACTGGACGATGAGGCCTTGAAACGATGAATATCAATAAAGCCTATGCCTGGGGATCGACTGCGGCGGTCATCTTAGTCATCATAACCGGTCTGGTACTCAGTGGTTCACCCAAAGAACAACGGCTGGTGCGTCTGGATGAACAACGTATCTCGGATTTGCGCAGCCTTTCCTATAACATTGAAAGCTATGTTGAAGAATTCTCATCCTTACCGCTGGACCTTGAGGTGCTCGTGAATGGTCGAAATGTACAAGAGCTTCCTCGTGATCCTGTGTCCAATATGCAATACACCTACTCACAGGTGAACGAGACCAAGTATCGATTGTGTGCAGATTTTGATGCAGCCAGTGAGCGTGAGGACATGAATTCTTTCTGGTATCACGATGTGGGTTATTACTGTTTTCAGTTTGATCACACTCTGGATAAAGGGCATTCACAGTAATTTCATCTTGGTACTGGTCTAAAAAACCGTTATGAATCAAGGCATAAAATTGCGTGAAATTTTTCTGTTCACAACAGCTATTTTTATGATAAAAAGTTACTGAACTATTCCCACTAGTAGTCTGGCATGGAGGAAAACATATGTCCGATGAAGATGACCTGCACGATGATGCAGAAGACACAAATGAAGAGCTTGAGTTTAATGAGAATATCGAGTTAGATGCGAACGATGGTATACGAGTCAAAGAAGAGAAAGTTGACCCGAAGAAAATAGCATCGCGGCGGCGACTTGATGACTATCTGGAACAGCGTCGTCTTGAAAAAGAACTGGAAGATTTGTGGTAAAAAAAGCCCCCGCACTGCGGGGGCTTTTTGTTACTACTTAACCAGAGCGTTTACATTTACATACTGTAGTACATATCAAACTCTACAGGACTGGTAGTCATGCGTAGCTTGGTGACTTCTTCCATCTTCAAGTCGATGTAAGCATCGATCATATCCTTGTCCATAACATCACCTACGGTCAGGAACTTGTGATCTTTCTTCAACGCTTCCAGCGCTTCATCCAGTGAAGAACAAACCTGTGGAATCTTGGCAGCTTTCGCTGGTGACAATTCGTACAGATCTTCGTCCATCGCTTTACCGGGATCAATCTTGTTCTTGATGCCGTCCAGACCCGCCATCATCAAGGCAGTAAAGGTCAGGTAAACGTTACCGGCAGCATCCGGGAAGCGCACTTCGATACGACGTGCTTTCGGGCTGGCAACCCATGGAATACGAATCGAAGCAGAGCGGTTACGGGCTGAGTACGCCAACATAACAGGCGCTTCAAAACCGGGTACCAAACGCTTGTAGCTGTTGGTTGAGGCGTTGGCAAAGGCATTGATTGCCTTGGCGTGTTTGATCACACCACCAATGTAGTACAGAGCGGTTTTACTCAAGCCACCGTACTCGTTACCCGAGAACAGGTTCTTGCCGTTCTTGGCTAGCGACATGTGTACGTGCATACCGGAACCGTTGTCACCCACCAGTGGCTTGGGCATGAAGGTAGCGGTCTTGCCGTAGCTGTGCGCCACGTTGTGGACACAATACTTAAGGATCTGGTTGTTATCCGCACGCTTCACTAGCGTATCAAACACGGTACCAATCTCGCACTGACCAGCTGTCGCCACTTCGTGGTGATGCACTTCAGTCATCACTCCCATCTCTTCCATCACCATACACATGGAAGCGCGAATGTCGTGCAGTGAATCAACTGGTGGTACCGGGAAGTAGCCACCTTTAACGCCAGGGCGGTGCCCCATGTTGCCTTCTTCGTACGGCTTGTCCGAGTTCCAGCCGGCTTCAATAGAATCAATTTCATAAAACGAGCCGCGCATTTCAGTACTGAAACGAATATCATCAAAGACAAAGAATTCGGGCTCGGGACCAAAGTAGGCCGTGTCAGCAATTTTGGATTTTTTCAAATAGGCTTCTGCACGCTTGGCGATCGAGCGAGGGTCTCTGTTGTAACCTTTCATAGTTGCTGGTTCGACAATGTCGCAGCGAATGTTGACGGTGGCATCCTGGAAGAACGGATCCATCACAGCGGTGCTGGTATCAGGCATTAGAATCATGTCTGACTCGTTAATGCCTTTCCAACCACTGATGGAAGAACCATCAAACATTTTACCTTCTTTGAAGGTGTCTTTATCTACTTGATGGGTTGGAACAGTCACATGCTGCTCTTTTCCTTTGGTATCTGTGAAGCGGAAATCGACGTACTTGGCGTCGTTCGCTTTTATCATTTTCATTACTGCTGTTGCTGACATGAGTTTCTCCTGAGTTCGATTCTGTCACTTCACGACGAAAATTTGTCGCCGTTACCTGTCTTTAAGGTAAGCAGGAAGTGTGCCAGCTGGTCACAGAATCAGCAAGCAAAAGCCGTTTTTACCAAAGATTAAATGGAACGTTGGGTGTAATTCAGGTCAAACAGAACAATCATTGTAGCTGCCTGCAGCCGCATACTGTGAACACGCACCAAAACTGGGCAAACGACATGGCTCGCGCACCGAGTTAGTGCGATAATTTATGGCATATAATGGTCTCATCATGGATAAAAAAGAAAAATAAATGATTCTCCTGAATAAACAGTTTTACCTCTGTTTGCTACTCATCACCCTCACTTTTCCTGTTGCTGCTGACTCGCTCGAGTTTGAAGAATGCGAAATCGCCGATACCAGCGGCAAACGCACCATGAAAGCGTTATGTGCCACTCTCTCTGTACCTGAAAATTACGCCGAGCCCAACGGCAAGCAGATTGATTTGTTTATCGCCAAAATTAAATCAATGAGCAAAAATCCGGAGCCCGATCCATTCACCTTGCTGGCCGGTGGCCCGGGTCAATCGGCAACAGAATCCTATGTCGTGATGCGCGGTGCTCTGGAAAAGATTCGTAAGCAACGCGACATCATCCTGGTAGACCAACGCGGTACAGGTAAGTCCAACCAGATGCAGTGCAAACCCGAAGATGAAGACTACGCCGACCCGTTTGCTTACGACCCGGAAATCGTCAAACAAATGACTCGCGAGTGTCTGGAAGAATTACCAGGTGACCCGCGTTTCTATTCAACCAGTGTCGCAGTCAAGGATTTGGAAACCGTGCGCCAGGCTATTGGCTTTGAACAATGGAACCTCTGGGGCGGCTCTTATGGCACGCGTGTGGCACAACATTACTTGCGTCGCTACCCGCAGCACACTCGCACCGTGGTGCTGGATGCGGTTGCACCTCCGCCGTTAAATCTCGGTCCGGATATTGCGCTGGAGTCACAACGCGCGGTTGATCAAATGACATCGCGCTGTACTGAAGATGAAGTCTGCCAGAAAAATTTCCCGGAGCTGGGCAAAAACATCACCGCACTGGTCACACGTTTAAAGGCGCAACCCGAAAGCATCAGTTTCGAGAATTTCTCCACCGGCGAGATCGAGACCATGGAGTTTGGCGAAGCGCACTTGGCGCTCACCATACGCATGCTGTTATACAGCGCCCACGGAGTATCGATTTTGCCAACCATGCTGCACAGCGCTTACGCGCAAAATAATTTTGCACCGTTGGCACGTCGCGCCAAGATGGTTGCCGATGATCTTGGCAACGCCTTAAGTCTTGGCATGCACAACTCGGTGATCTGTACCGAAGACGTACCATTTTTTAATACTGACAAAATTGACCCTGCCGCGCTGAATAAAACCTATATGGGTACTGCGGCTATCGACAGTATTCAAGACATGTGTAGTCTCTGGCCAGTGGGCGAAATAGACGATGATTTTAAAGAGTTGGTTCAGTCCGATCTGCCAGTGCTGGTGTTATCCGGCAGCATTGATCCAATCACGCCTCCCGCTTACGCAGAAATGATATTACCCGGCCTCACCAACAGTCTGCATCTGGTTAACGATAATCAAGGGCACATTCAGTCTGGTGTTGGTTGTATGCCAACCGTAGTTGCCAAGTTTGTTGCCGAAGCCAGTGTTGAAAACCTCAGCGCCGATTGTTTGCAACGGCAAACGCCCGAACCGTTCTTTATTAACGCCAACGGGCCAGCGCCATGATTATTGCCGAATCACTGAGTAAGTCTTTCCGTAAAAAAGGCGGCAAGAAAAACGAACGCGTCGAAGCGGTGCGCGATGTCAGTTTTACCGCGGACGATGGCAAGATCACAGGCTTGCTCGGGCCTAATGGCGCGGGCAAATCTACGACCTTGCGCATGTTGGCAACACTCATGCACCCGGACTCGGGCAGCGCCAGTATTGACGGCATTGATGTGGTCAAGCAGTCATCACAAGCGCGCGAAAAAATAGGGTTCCTGCCGCATAACTCCGGCATCTATCCACGCCTTACAGCCACAGAAAATATCAGTTATTACGCCAGCATTAC
>CALISW010000135.1 GCA_938041655.1 uncultured Thiotrichales bacterium
TTACCGGTTATCTCGGACAGTGCTTGTTGAGCCAGGCGCAGTTCCTCTGCACTTAATTCACCAGCGTTAAATTCTCTTAATTGTTGCTCAGCTGCATTTATAGCTGTTCGCGTTTTTGCCAAAGCATCCAGATGACGGCGACGTGCGATAAAAACGCCCTCCCCTGCATTTTGATATCCGGCAAAGGTTTTTAAATGTTGTTTAAGTTGTTCGATACCTGCACCAGTTTCAACTGAAACAAAAATAGCGCCATGATGTTTACCGGCTGCGCTTCCACTTAAATCAATTTTATTTTTTACCAACACAGTGTCGACTGAATGTTTAAGGTCCGGAGGGTCTGATTTATCTGTATCGTCACTGACCAACATAACCAGATCCGCCGCATCAATAGCCTGCTTCGCACGTTGTATTCCTATTTTTTCTACCGGATCCTCGCTGTCATGCAAGCCAGCAGTATCAATTATATGAAGCGGTAAACCATCCAGTGTGATTTCTGCGCGCACCATGTCTCGAGTGGTGCCCGCAATCTCAGAAACAATTGCTGTGTCTTCACCTGCCAGTATGTTGAGTAATGAAGATTTACCAGCATTGGGTCTACCCGCAATAACTATATTTATACCGTCTCGTAGCAATTGACCCTGCACCGCCCTGCTGGTAATTGATAATAGTTGTTGTTGAATCGCGGTCAGTTTGTTGGCAACCACACCATCATTAAGAAAGTCTATTTCTTCTTCAGGAAAATCCAGAGCAGCTTCTACATACATGCGCAGCTCTATCAGTGCAGTTAGTAAGGTTTCTATTTGTTGGCTGAACTCGCCCTGTAAAGAACGATTCGCACTGCGCGCTGCCTGGCGTGAATGACTTTCAATTAAATCAGAAATGGCTTCGGCTTGTGCCAGATCAATTCTGTCGTTTAAGAAAGCGCGTTCGGAAAATTCACCGGGTCTGGCTTGTCGGGCACCGGCATCAATGCAGGCATCAAGTAACATATCCATAACAACCGGGCCACCATGGCCTTGCAGCTCGATGACATCTTCGCCGGTGAACGATGCCGGGCCAGGAAAAAACAGAACGATGCCCTGATCAATGTTTTGGTTCTTGTGAGAGAAATCTCGTAACGAGGCATATCGCGCTGGGGGTAGTTTA
The DNA here is from genome assembly GCA_938041655.1 of uncultured Thiotrichales bacterium. Lineage (GTDB taxonomy): Bacteria > Pseudomonadota > Gammaproteobacteria > CAZUMV01 > CAZUMV01 > CALIRD01. The sequence goes on from CALISW010000135.1 coordinate 1,147, forward strand.
CCTACCAGTTTTTCTGCTATCTGTGTTGCAGTAGAACCTGAAATACGGATGATACCCACCCCGCCCTTACCTGCTGGGGTGGCTATGGCAGCTATCGTGTCTTCAGTAATCTTCAGAGACGACCTTTGCTGGCGTTTTCAATTTGCCGGGTGATGTACCACTGCTGGGCAATCGATAAAACACTGTTTAATACCCAGTACAACACCAGACCTGCCGGGAAGAATAAAAAGAACACGGTAAAAATTATTGGCATCCAGGTCAGCACTTTTTGCATCATTGGGTCTGGTTGCGGTGGATTTAGTTTTTGCTGGAACCACATGGTTGCACCCATCAACACCGGCAAAATAAAGAATGGATCTCGAATGGATAAATCCTTGATCCATCCTATCCATGGCGCCTGTCGTAATTCAACCGCTTCAAGTAATACCCAATACAATGAAATAAAGATCGGGATTTGAATCAAGATTGGTAAACAACCACTTAATGGGTTGATCTTTTCTTTTTTATACAGGCTCATCATCGCTTGTTGATACTTGGCCTTGTCATCACCGTACTTATCTTTTAGTTCGGCCAGTTTTGGTGCAACTGTTCGCATCTTTGCCATAGACTTGTAGCTTTTTGCAGAGAGCGGAAAGAACAGTAATTTAAGCAACAAGGTTAATAACATAATCGACCAACCCCAATTGCTAAAGATATTGCGCTGTATCCAACGCAACACAGCAAAAATTGGTTTTGCGAAAACTGTAAATATGCCGTAGTCCGAGGTTAACTCTAACCCGGGCGCTAAACCATATAAAACATCCGGTGATTTTGGACCAACATAAAAAGTACTTTTTAGGTTGGCCGAAGTGTTTGGCGCAATAGTAACCGGCGTTGAGTTCAGGCCAATAAGATATTCATCACCACGTGGGTCTTGAATGGTTTTGGCATACATTTGTTCTGCGCTATCACGAGGCTCTGGAATCCAGGCGCTGATGAAGTAATGTTGAACCACAGATACAAACGTATTTTGTACGCTCTCTTCCCTCGCCTCTTTAGCGATTTTTTTATAGGCCAATTTTTCATATTTTTCATCAAAATATGCCGTGCCCTCATAGGCTCTCGAACCCAGCATGCCACCTTTACTTTCAACCGCGCCGTGTCGCAACTGACGGTATTGTCTACCACTCCAGTTTTGCTGGCTGTTGTTGTTGATGCGGTGCTCAACACCAAAGGAAAATTTACCTGGCTCAAACACAAATACTTTTTGTACCTGTACCCCGTTTCCAGAGTCCCAACTTAACGGAACTTCCAGCCGCTCCATACCATTTTCAAGACGGTAAGTAGTCTGACTGGTTTGGTATTGTGCGTAATGACTGGGCGCAAGCTTGCTGGTGTCTGCTCCGTTAATTGCATCATGCAATAAACCGGATTGAGCAATGTAGCGAGGAAAATCATTATTTAATAAAGTGAATGGCGTATCGTCTTCAAGGCTCACGGTGTGGGTCGGCAATTTAACCGACGTGATATCACCGCCGAGTGTATTTATTTCAACCAATAACGTGTCTGTCTCAACCGTGATTACCTGCCCAGCTGAATTGGCATTGGCATTTGCTGTGGTGGAGTTAACTGCTGCTTGAGGCTTACTTGTGTTGGTGCTTATAACAGACTCTGGAATATCTCCGGCAGCAGCCTGAGTGGTCGCCTGCCCTGTTACCACCGGCGCTACTGGCGGAGGGTTCTTGTATAGCTGCCACTGGGTAAATAATAAATAACCCGTAAAGAACAATGCCATCCACAGGAATGGGCGATTATCCATAATTGACTCCGATGATCATGTTGTTGTGGCCAGTTTTTGCCAGCCTTTAAGTAAGTCCCCAAACAGCTCTTGATTCTTCTTTTTATCTGCGCCCCTCTTGGCGAGCACAATAATATCAACTTTTGGCAGAAGTTCCCGATGCGTTCTGAATGATTCGCGAATGATTCTCTTGAGTTGGTTTCTTGCGACAGCCTGCGCCACATTTTTCTTGCTGATGACCAACCCTATTCGGCTCAGTGTTTGCTGGCTAGATCTGGCCAGAATCGTAAAGGATTGAGTGTGGATTGCAGAGGCATCTGCAAACACGTAACTAAACTCAGATGAAGTCGTTAAACGACTGTTACGGTCCAGATTGTATTGAGCTGATTTAGAATCAATGGTGCCGTTAGGCTGAGAGCCTGGCACGGCCTTTTGCTCTGCGTGCATTGATGACTTTTCGTCCGTTTTTAGTCGCCATGCGTGCACGAAAACCATGCTTTCTGGCTCGTTTTAAATTACTGGGTTGAAATGTTCTTTTCATCTTACTGTCCGACTAAAATTTTGCATAAGCAGGCGCGCGAGAATACGGATAACTACAGCGTTTGTCAAACCCGTTAATAAACCATTAATGGCTGTATTAACGGTAGCTTTGGCCTGTGGATAAGTTGTATGATTCGCGGTTCCCCGTCCAATAATGTATTTGCAGGAAGCCGTTATCCATGAGTCAAACCTGGCGTCAATGTGTCGAGTTATTAGAGTCTGAACTCAGTGATACAGATCTGAACACATGGATTAGACCATTACAGGCTTTTGAAGCGAATACCACGATTAAAATTATGGCGCCCAATCGCTTTGTCCAAGAACGGGTTTCAGAGCAATTTCTTGGTCGCATACAACAACTGATCGATCAGATCGGTGGCGACAGCAGCAAAACCATCAGCATTAATGTCGGCAGCCAGCCGGCCTATGCAGAACCACCAGCCGATGTTGATACTCGCGCAAAAACAATACAAACCAGGCCAATAAAAGATGACCGGCCTGCTCATACAGCCACTAATCTGAACAGTAATTTTACTTTTACTAATTTTGTAGAAGGTAAAGCCAACCAGTTAGCCAGGGCCTCGGCGCAACAGGTCGCTATGAACCCTGGTCAAGAATTTTCCAACCCGATGTTCCTGTATGGCGGGGTAGGGTTGGGTAAAACCCATTTAATGCATGCGATAGGAAATGAAATTGTTAAGGCAAATCCAAACGCTAGAGTTCTTTATTTACACTCGGAGCGATTTGTTGCCGACATGGTCTCTGCGCTACAACACAACGCGATTGATCGATTTAAAAGTTACTACCGATCACTGAACGCTTTGTTGATTGATGACATCCAGTTTTTTGCTGGTAAAGAGCGCTCTCAAGAAGAATTCTTCCATACTTTCAATGCCTTACTGGAAGGCCAGCAACAAATTATCCTTACTAGTGACCGTTATCCCAAAGAGGTTGATGGTCTGGAAGAGCGTTTGAAATCACGTTTCGGCTGGGGTTTAACCGCCGAAATAAAATCGCCCGAGTTGGAAACCAGAGTGGCGATTTTGCAAAGTAAGTCGATGGAGCATTTCGATACCGAGTTACCGGCTGATGTTGCCTTTTTTATTGCCAAACACATACGCTCAAACATCCGGGAACTGGAAGGAGCATTGCGACGTGTGATGGCCGGGGTGCGTTTCATGGGTCGTGAAATCACCATGGATTACGTTAAAGAAACCTTGCAGGATTTACTGGCGCTGCATGACCGGATGATCACGATCGAGAATATACAAAAAACTGTCGCTGAATATTACAAACTGAGAATGGCTGACTTACTTTCCAAAAAACGCAGTCGTTCCATTGCAAGACCTCGTCAATTAGCGATGGCATTAGCCAAGGATTTAACCCAGCATAGCTTGCCAGAAATAGGGGATGCATTTGGTGGACGTGACCACACCACGGTCTTGCATGCCACTCGCAAGATTAAAGAATTGAAAAGTGAAGACAATAAAATCAGGGAAGATTACGAAAACCTCTCCAGACGCCTAACTTCATAAGCGTTTGTGAGTAAATGTGTTAATAAAATTAATTTTTTATGTGGATAAGTTGTATATAAGCTTGGATGCTTAAGTTATACACAGGCTAACTACATGCTATTTAATACTTGTTTGGTACATATAAAGACGGCTAAATGATTGTCTTTATTGCTTAAAAATGGACGCATTAGCATAATAGAGCAGTTATCCAGTGCAGTAATAATAATAAGTTTTTATATATATATAATTCTATAAATAAGGTGAGTCATAAATGAAGCTCAAGATTGGACGAAATGATCTGTTAAATCCGTTACAACAGGTGATTGGAGCAATTGAAAAAAGACAGACATTGGCTGCGTTATCCCATGTTTTGATCGAAGCAGACGGGAAAACTATTTCTCTAACGGCAACGGATCTTGAATTAACCATGGTCTCCAGCTTTGATCACGCTGCTGACACACCGGGTAAAGTAGCAGTACCTGCACGAGAATTATTTGATATCTGCAAAGCGCTGCCGGATGGAGCAGAAATCAGCCTGGTTGAAAAAGATCTTAAGTTGACCATGAAATCAGGACGGTCCCGATTTACCCTGGCGTGCCTGGCCGCCGCTGACTTTCCCAAGATTGAGGATATTACGCCCACCACCAGCTTTACGATCAATTCACCAGAATTACGTAATTTGCTCGATAGAACGGCGTTTGCAATGGCCAATCAGGATGTTAGATATTATCTCAATGGCTTGTTGCTGGAAGTGACGCCAAAGCAGGTGAGGGCGGTCGCAACTGACGGACATCGTCTCTCGATGTGTGATGCAGAAGTGAGTGTTGATACGAAACAAAAAGCCCAGATCATTGTGCCCCGTAAAGGCATTACCGAACTACAGCGTTTGTTAAGCCAGGATGACGAAGAAGTCATGGTGCAAATGAGCAACAATCACATCCGTGTTATCGCTGGTAATCTGGAATTTACCAGCAAGTTAATCGATGGCAGATTCCCGGATTACGACCGTGTTTTACCCAGTGGCAACGATGCGCCGTTGCTGACCTCACGCGAAGAGCTGCGACAAACGTTGCAAAGAGCATCGATATTATCCAACGAAAAGTATCGTGGCATTCGATTACAATTAAGTAAAAATACCCTTAATATTCAATCAAATAACACAGAACAGGAAGAAGCCGAAGACGAACTGGAAGTGAATTATAGTGGTAACGATTTCGAGATTGGTTTCAATGTGCAATATATCCTGGACGTGTTGGGCAGTATTGATGGCGATAATGTCGAGGTTCTTTTTAAAGACCCCAATAGCAGTATTTTGATCACTGATTCCGAGCAAACCAAAGCTCGTTATGTGGTCATGCCAATGCGACTCTAGCAGCCAGCGGTACATTGACTACGCTCACCCAGCTACACCTCGAGGGTGTTCGCAATCTAGTCAAAACCGATCTCACCCCGGGTAAAGGCATTAATCTGATTACCGGCGAAAATGGAGCTGGTAAAAGTTCCTTGCTTGAAGCTATTCATATTCTCTCTACCGGCCGTTCTTTTCGTACCAGCCATATCCGTGACGTGATTCAGCATAAGCAGGAACAGTTACTGGTAAGCGGCTCGGTTAGCACCCAACAACAAGAGATACCACTGGGTGTCGAGAAAAGTACTCAAAAAATACGCGCGAGGCTTAACAGAAAGCCCGTTAAGCGGATTTCCGAGCTCACCAAACTACTTCCATTGGTTTTACTGCATCCGTCCAGCTACACGCTTTTGACGGGAGAGCCAGCCAAGCGCAGAGCCTATCTGGACTGGGGTGCGTTTCATTCTCAAACTGAGTTTCATCAACATTGGCGGGGCTACAAACGGGTCCTGGAACAGCGTAATGCGGCAATCCGTAAACATTCAACCCAGGCTGATATCGAAATATGGAATGAACAATTGGCTCGATTTGGTGCTTTTGTGCATCAGTGTCGATCGGAGTATCTGCAGGCAATAAACGAAATTATCCCTGAAATACACGCAAAACTGGGTTTTGACTATGAGATTAGTTGCGAATACAGACCAGGTTGGAATCAGGAAACATCTTTGTTGGAAGCGTTAGAGCAAAGCATCGATAGGGATAGGCAATTAAAATATACCTATGCTGGCCCTCATAGAGCCGATTTGCTGGTGAAGCTGGATGGGCACAAAGCGGATTCAATCGCTTCACGTGGACAGCTGAAACTCACGACTTTGTTGTTATTGCTATCACAGGCCGTTCATTACCAGAAACACAGCGGATCAGCTTGCGTCTTGCTCTTGGATGATCTTCCTTCCGAATTTGATCAAAATCATCTTGAGAAGATTATTGCTGTGGTTCAGGAAAGTGGCGCCCAATGTTTTATAACGACCATAGAGCCTGAT
>CALISW010000136.1 GCA_938041655.1 uncultured Thiotrichales bacterium
AAGACGCTATGGCTTTCATGGCACATCGCATCAATATGTGGCCGAACTGGCAGCGAAACATTTGCAACAACCACTCGAGCAACTCCGTCTTGTCAGCCTCCATCTGGGTAATGGCGCCAGTGCCTGCGCGATACAGAATGGGGTTTCCGTCGATACCAGTATGGGGCTCACACCACTGGAAGGCCTGGTGATGGGTACCCGCAGTGGTGATATTGATGCGGGTCTTGTACTAAAGTTACAACAGGATCTTGATTTAAGCGCGGCTGAAACCGACACCATGCTCAACAAGCAAAGCGGACTTAAAGGCTTGTCTGGCATCAGCAATGATCTTCGTGAAATAGAAACTGCTGCAGAAAGTGGTGATCAACGAGCACAACTGGCGATCAGTGTCTTTGCCCATCGGGCACGAAAATATATCGGTGCCTATGCTGCCGCCATGGGCGGAATTGACGCTGTGATCTTTACCGGCGGCATTGGAGAAAATGCCACTAACATGCGACGACGCATTATGCAGAACCTCGATTTCCTTGGTCTGAATCCTGATCAGGATAAAAACTCATCGTGTTCATTGTCTGACAAGAGTCCTGTATTTGCGATAAACCGCACCTATTCACGAGTCTCGGCATTGGTCGTTAAAACCAATGAGGCGCGGATGATAGCCAGACAAACACGTCAAATCGCTAGTAGTCAAAAACCGGATGCGCAAGGCTGTCGCCCTATTCCAATTGCAGTGAGTGCCAGACACCTGCATCTCAATGAAGAGTCGTTCAAAACGCTGTTTGGTCCTGACGCCGAACCAACCAAATACAAAGATATCTCACAACCTGGACAATACGCCTGTGAAGAGAAAGTAAACTTAATCGGCCCTAAAAACTCTATTAAAGGAGTAAGACTTCTAGGTCCGTTCAGAAGAAATAATCAGATTGAAATTTCTCGCACCGATGAGTTTCGTCTTGGTGTAGATGCTCCGGTCAGAGATTCTGGGAAAGTGAAGGGCTCAGCACCCATAACGTTGGAAGGTCCTGCTGGAACACTTGAATTGGATGAGGGACTTATTTGTGCTCGACGACATATACACATGCATCCAGATGATGCCGAATACTACGGTGTGGAAAATGGCGAGAATATCGAGATCGCTATTAACAGTGAAGGCAGGGATTTGATCTTTGGTGATGTTCTCATTCGCGTCTCGCAAAAATACAAATTGGAAATGCATATCGACACAGATGAGGCTAACGCCGCCGAACTTACACGCGGACTTGGCGGTGATATAGTGTATGACGATATTGCTATGGATCATGCTTGTGCGACGATCCAGAGAAACACCAAAGATGCCACCTGATGACACCCACAAATCATTACTCGAACAAGCCCAGCAGGCCGCATTAACCTATCTTGAACAACTCCCTGATGCAGCAGTAACCCCATCAGCTAATGACACTCTAGATCTATCTAGCTCCTCACAAAGCATTCCGCAGCACTCTCAAACAGCCAGCAAGACACTAAAAGAATTAGCAGACCTAGGTGAACACACCACTAAAACCAGTGGAGGTCGTTACTTTGGTTTTGTAAACGGCGGAATTCTACCGGTTGCGCTTGCGAGTAGTTGGCTAGTAGATAGCTGGAACCAGAATGCTGCGCTACATGTTATGTCTCCACTGGCAGCAGATATTGAAACGCTCTGTGAGCAGTGGTTGGTTGAACTTTTTGGATTACCCACACAAAGCGTTGCCAGTTTTGTTACTGGCTCATCAGTGGGAAACTTATGCGCACTCGCTGCTGCTCGACATAAAATCCTCAAGCAATATGACTGGCACGTTGAACAACAAGGCATGCAAGGCGCACCGGCTATTCGTATTGTTACCAGCGCTAGTGCGCATTCTTCCATCGCCAAAGCCATTGCTATTCTTGGGTTGGGCACTGACAATATTATTCACGCACCGGTTGATAGCCAAGGTCGAGTCGATCCTCAACAACTGCCCGAGCTAGATGCAAATACCATTCTGTTACTTCAGGCCGGTAATGTGAATAGCGGCAGCTTTGACCCATTCACAGAGCTTTGCTCTAACGCCAATAAGGCCGACGCCTGGGTTCATATTGATGGTGCCTTTGGATTATGGGCTGCCGCCACTGAAAATTATGCCCAGTTGACCAAAGGTATAGAGCTGGCTGACTCCTGGGTGACCGATGCGCATAAAACCCTCAATGCCGGCTACGATGGAGGTATTGTATTTTGTAAACATCCGCAAGACTTACGTGCAGCCATGACCGCCAGTGGTAGTTATATCCAGTACAGCGAACAACGTGACCCCATGACATTGGGGCTGGAAATGTCGCGCCGGGCACGCGCGTTTCAAATCTGGGCAACGCTAAAAACTCTCGGCAAGGAAGGCATCAATAATTTAGTCGATCAACTTTGCCAAAATGCACAACACTTTGCTAAGTTACTTGAGCCAGCGGGCTTTACGATCGATAACGACGTCGTATTTAATCAGGTATTGATTCGCCTGGATAATGATCAGGCTACTCAAACCCTGCTGAAACGCATACAGCAATCCGGGGAGCTATGGTGTGGTGGCGCTGTATGGCATGGAAATCAGGTCATCCGCATCAGTGTTTGTAGCTGGATGACAACAAGTGCAGATATTGAAGAATCTGCCAAGAAGATAATTGAACTCAGTCTTGAAACTTAATTATTTTCTGTCTTCTGTAAATACTCGGCTACAATTTCAGCCGCGATTCGTGTTCCATTCTCGTTCCAATGGGTATCATAATTTCGATACAGCTGTAAGCTACTTTTCTCTCTCTCGAAAGCCACCAATAGATTAATTACCTCTATACCCTCTTTTTGCAGCGTCTCCGAAAGTAGATGTATATAAGTTCTGGTGTATACATCTACACTATCATCATAAAGAGTCTGCTTTGAAGGTATCGCCATAAATATATATCTAATATTTTCACTCGCTAATTTTTCATGCCTTTGTTTAATACTTCTGACTGCACTCTCTAAATCTGAAGGCCGCATTGTATGATTATTAAATACCCATTCCCTTTCTCCGCCATTGATCTTGGTTACTACATCTTCTTTCAACTGTGATAACTTTCGCATCATGATGGAAGTAGCTAAATATCGTGCAGGAGGTACTATCTGATAAAGGTCAATTTGCTCAACCTCATCACGACTCAAGGGTTGATATGTATCGCCTTCTTCATAGCCATAACTTACAAAGACACCCCCATCATTAATTACTCTCTCAATGACACCATCTATCACAATTCTTACAGAGCCCATTTCGGGTTTTTGCAATGTGTTGAATAAAGAAGAGCGCCCACCATTGGAAACTTTTTCATTCACCAGACCTGACAGTATCCATGGCAATGTCTCGTGATCACTAAGTCCACTTCCAAATATTGTAGAATCACCACTCACCAAAATTTCAACTTCCCCTTTTTTTGGCGGCTGTGATCGATAACCATCATGATCAACAGTAGTTAATACACCATGTGCATCTTGATAATAGAAGTGATTTTTTCTGGTCTGATCGGATGTCGCTTGGCCGTCCCAAACAGGAGCAATACTATCAACCTTATAGGCGACTTCATCGAAGTACTCCCAAGGTCTGAAATAAAAACTCTTTGGGTTATTAAGATACATCAGGGTGGACACAGTATTGATAAAAATGACGAGACCAAATACCAACATAAATATTTTAAGATATCGCTTATGCATAATGAAAACTTATCTTAAAACTGAAAGTATAAAAATTCACTGGCCGTTCCTAACATCGCCTGTAATGCATAGAAGGCAATTGCCAGCAGCAAGATTACGTGTATTACTGTAGGTCTCCACTGGAATACCTTTAGCCATGGGTCAATACTAATAATCTGATACAAATTCTTGTCCTTGAGATAGCGTTGCATAATTTGTACTGTGTTAGGCGCAATCAGAGCAATAATTCCAAAAACGATAATGTATTTAATACCGCTACCTAAACCGGAAGCAATTAAATCATTAGGGAAGAAGCCTTCATGTTCAAATAAAGTTGTAGGTAAAATCTGCATAGACTCGGGTACCGAGAGGCCATTCAATCCAATCATCGCGGATAGAACCTGCTTCGCTGCAGCAAGACTTTCTGCTCTAAATAACACCCATGCAAAAATTACGGCGAGAAAAGTAACAGACCAGGAAAAAAAACTGTAGAAGATATTATTATTTTCCCGATATGAATTCAGGAAAGGCGTAAAATGCTGCCAAAAGTGGTTAACAATCAAATAAAAACCATGCAATCCTCCCCAGATTACAAACGTCCATCCCGCTCCATGCCACAGACCACCCACCAACATTGTAGTTAGCAAATTAATATATCGTCTGACGTTTCCTTTACGGTTACCACCCATCGCAATATAAACATAATCCCGTAAAAACCGTGACAACGTCATATGCCATCTTCGCCAAAACTCAATAATGTTTCTTGATTTATAGGGTGAATAAAAATTCAATGGCAACAATATACCGAACATTCG
>CALISW010000137.1 GCA_938041655.1 uncultured Thiotrichales bacterium
CTCGTGGTCCTGCGTAGAGCATGTCAAAACCATAGCCATTTACTAGCGCTGTATTTTCAGGAAAATAGGTGTCTACCATTTTACGAATACACTCATCACGCACCTCGGCTGGTATATCGCCGGGCTTGAGTTTACCCAAAAGCATGTGTATCACAAGGCCATCGGTATCAAGTCGCTCCAACGCCATTCGACACAACTCTTCATGCGCCAGGTGCATAGGATTCCTGGTTTGAAAAGCAACTACTTTTTCCCAGCCGCGCGACTGAATTTGTTCGCGCAAATCATACGCTGTGATAAACGTGTCTGGAAAATCTTGCTCGTAGTAACTGTAATTAAGCACCTGAATTGTCCCCGAGAGTACATAGCTACCTTGTTCTAAAAATACAGCCACGCCCGGGTGATCTGTATTTGTAGTACCGAAGACTTGTTGCGCCATATCGTTTAGCTGAAGAGCAGTTACCTGCTCAATATTCTCAAGCTCCATAGTAGCGAGTACTGGAGCGCCTTCAACATTAGGGTCTCGTAATGCAATGCTGTCACCCACACTCAGTCCATCTACATGCTTGACTATGTTTAATACCGGCACCGGCCAAAATACACCATCGGTGGTGTGCATCGTTTCGGCGACGGACATGGCGTCAGCGAGATTCATATAGCCGCCAAGCGGGCTAAAATAACCGGCACCCAACATCACCGCATTAGCTGCAGCTGCCGAAGTCAAAGTTAAGGCAGGCATGTTTTCAGCCTTCTTTTTTAATTCTTGCCTGCGTTTATCTGAACGCACAAACAAAGGGCGCAACTCATTTGTTGCATGTGGAGAAATCATATTATCTTCCTGAGTTTACAGACGTATTATTTTATTGTGCTTCAAGTAATCGAGAATCAACTCAACTTCTTCTTCAACCGACATAGTGTCAGTACGCAAATGAACTTCTGGAGTGATGGGTGCCTCATAGGGGTCATCTATACCAGTAAAATTCTTGATCTCACCTGCTCGCGCCTTTTTATAGAGTCCCTTGGGATCACGTTTCTCCACTTCTTCCAATGGACAGTCAACGAATACCTCAACAAAATTTAGCCCGGCGTCGATATGTAATTGACGCACCTCTTCGCGATCAGCCCGGTACGGGCTAATAAAACTCGACAATGAAATAACGCCTGAATCACCAAAGAGTTTAGCCACTTCACCAATGCGACGGATATTTTCACGACGGTCTTCTTCCGAGAAACTCAGGTTTTTATTGATACCCAATCGCACATTGTCTCCATCCAGACGATAGCTTAACTTTCCCAGACTAAACAGCGCCTGCTCCAGAGCGACAGCAACCGTACTTTTTCCACTGCCCGATAGACCGGTAAACCAGATTGTCGAGCCCTGCTGACCCATCAACTCATATCGATTATCTCTACTTACCTCGCCGTCGTGCCAGGTTACATTTGTTGCCACTTGTGTTGCCATGCCAAACCACCTTTACTTAAATAAAATTCGTTGTTTTTAACGCGCTGTTTCAACCAGCCCATGTACAAAATAATCGGCGCACTTTTGCACCACCTCAAACATATCCAGTTCCGGGTAACGCACCAGATGGTGCCCCCAGGAATTACACACTCCAATCATGGTTTTCGCCACAAACTCGACGTCGATATCAGAACGGTAACTTCCCGCATCGATACCTGATTGCAAAATCTCTTCTAATAAAGTGCGATACAAACTACCCAGACGCTTTAACTCACCACGTCTCTCTTTGGGCAAATACAAACGCTCGTCGTTATGCACTTTCATCGCTTCATTTTTTTCGCGATAAGATGCTAAATGTGATGTCACCACAGCGAGCAACTTAGCCTCTGGAGACTGCCGACTACTCGCAATGCTCTTCATGCGACTGACGTAGTCTTCGATACCTAAAATACAGACTTCGTATAAGGCTTCTTCTTTGGATTTTATATAGTGATAAAGACTGCCCTGTTTGATGCCAAGTTCGGCAGCAATATCTGAGGTACTGGCACCGTGATAGCCCTTGGCTGCAAACACACTCGCTGCGGCCCTGATCGCATCACGGCGATTAGATTCATATTTGTCAGTCTTTAGATTAGTTACACTCGACATGGGACGAATTCTATAGATCTATAGATTATTTAACAAGAGTGGCGTGATATTACATATTTACTATATATATCAGTATCTTATATAGTACTAATTTCAATTAAACAATTTACTACAAGAGAAACAGGTCACAATTTGGCGTAGTTTTCACCAGCTTTTTTGAAAACCCAGCTGGTAATTGACCGGTTTGCCCGGAAAATATCTCTCCCCGGTGAAACCGGTGAAGTCCGCACGATCGGCGTATCTTTCATCAGTTAGATTCTCAAGATTGAAATATAAAGACCAATCATTGTTAAGCTGCCATTTACTTCGAACATTGATCAAATCATGACCGGGGTATTGACGCAGGTTTTCGGGCTCTAGAAAATATCCATCCAGATGCTGCCACTCAAGACTCACTGTCATAGAGGAATGTGGCTGCCAGGCGAGTCTTACAAAAGAATTTAACTCCGGCGCTGTATCAATATTATTGCCCGCTATATCCACACTGTTAAGCAAAGCATTGTTCTCATATTCATGCTCTGAATAACTTGCAGAGAGATCAAGACTGATTGAATCTGTTACAGCCCAACCACCCTCTACTTCAATCCCCCTATGGCTGGTCTTGCCATTACTCACGTTAAAAAAATCAGAGTCTCTGAAAATGACATTCTTTTTACTCATATCATAGACAGAAACCTGATATTGCCATCGACCCATTGCACCACGCATTCCCAGCTCGGTACTGACTAAACTTTCAGAATCGAGATCTGCTAAATTTTGATTTCTCTGTAATCGATACAACTCATTGGCTTGAGGCGCACGATAACCTGTCGAGAGATTAGCAAAGAGCTGATGATCCTCATCCAGATCAAACAAAAACCCTAACTTTGGACTTACGGTAGTGAAGCTGTCGGAGCTATCTGAAGGCCTGCTGTAGCGACAACCACCGAATCCGCAGGTAGTACCATCGTCACGCGTTCTTCCATCCAACATGCGGTTGTCATAATCATAATCCATTAACTCGGCGCGCACTCCGGCGACTATACTCAAGCGCTCCGAGATATCATGATTATATTGAGCGAAAGCAGCCAGCATGATCGCATCCACCTCAAAGTCATAATGCTTTCCAGCTGGTACGGTTGCTTGTAAAAAAGGAGAGCCGACAGTTGCACTACCCTGAGCTTGCTTGAGGAATCCACGCGTGATCTCTGCATCAAGACCCACAGTAAAGGCCGGTTGTATTTGGTATTGAGATAAAAAGCCAAGACTTTTTTGCCCATTCTCTTCTAACGGCTTGCCAGGCAAGAAGTGCTGTAAAAACTCCATGTCTGTTAACCTGATATAAGGCGTAACTTTCCAACTATCACCTGAGGTTGGCGTCACTTCAGTCCATAGACGCAAACTGTCAACGTTACGATAAGCCTCAGGATCAAAGTTTTGTCTGGCAATATCAGTATTCTGGTAAGCATCAAGCCCGACGATAAAGCCGGCAGTCTCTTGTTCCAGATGAGTTAACGAAACACCTGAATTAAAATCAAGACCTTTGAATTCCATATTGCTATAGGCGGTTAATTTTTGCTGGTCATAACCCGATTGAGTACGCCACCCGCCATCATGCGTTGCCGTTAAATTAAGCCCGGTTCCGCTATCATTTGAAAGCCTCAGCTTTGCTCGCCAGTAACCAAAGGAGCCATTATCCAGCCCTATTGATCGACCTGCTCCGGATTCATCAGGCACAGAAATAACATTGACCACTCCATGCATCGCATTTGAGCCATGCAGTGCCGTACCCGGACCACGCAGCAACTCGATACGTTGTGCTTGCTCGGTATGAGATTCAAATAATTCATTGATATTGCAAAATCCGGCAGCCCTGAGAGGCACTGAATTTTCGGATATCAAGAAAGCACCACAAGCGCCGGCACCGGTTAGTACTGGTGACCGTATAGCAGGCAAATATTCTTGACCACTTCCATGCTGTAAATTAACGCCGGCAAGCTGATTTAGGGCCTGTGAGATATGCTCATGATTTATCGCCACCAATTCTTCATCAATGACCGAGATACTCGCTGTCACATTTGTAACAACCGTATCTGTGCGCGTAGCAATAGTCACCACCTCTTCCAGTTCGGCAGCAAAACCAGCTCCACTAAATACACTTACCAGGACGAATCCTGTTAACAAGAAAACCTTCATAAAATAATTTAATCTCTGACTAAATTTAACTGACTGTGTTAGAGATATGACTCTGTAGAGTGTCTAATTGATTTGGTAAAATGTCATAACGCTCCTCTCTTTCAAACAAATCCTGCATGCCTTGAGGCAATTCAGGTTGAGCACCACATTTTGAAGCAATTACAGCATCCGGGAATTTAACAGGATGTGCTGTTGCCAAACAGATCATCGGAACTTCTTTGTTTTGCCAC
>CALISW010000138.1 GCA_938041655.1 uncultured Thiotrichales bacterium
ATTCTCTACGTCAAAGGCTGGGGCGGACGCTTTGCCAATGACGGCTGGCTAACCGGTCAAACCAGGTGGGATTTTGAGGGTCAGGAGATTTTCAAAAAAGCTGTTAAAGGCATGTCTGTAGCCGTGAACGATACCTTGGCAAAAGCTGATTTGAGTATTGACGATATCGACGTTGTGGTGCCACATCAGGCGAACATTCGCATCATTGAAAGCTTGGGCAAAAAGCTGGGCGTACCAGCAGAAAAAGTATTCGTGAATATCGAACGCTACGGCAATATGTCTGCAGCCACCACCCCGATTGCGTTGGTTGAAGCGATTGAAGAACAACGTGTACAACCCGGTAATCTGGTCATGCTGCCTGCCTTTGGCGGCGGACTTGCCTGGAGCGCGCATCTTTTGCGCTGGGGCGAGCGCAACACGGCGCTTGCTAGCAGCGACATGAAACTACCACCGTGCGCGCAAACCGGCCTGGAAATCGTCAACGATATTAGAGCGGCACGTATTGCCGGCTCTGTTGCGAAGTAACCAACAAAGAACACGAGTAAAAAAGTATGCATAACCAAATTAAACTCATGCTGCAGATGCAGGACGAGATGAATAGCAAAGTTACTGAAGACTGGCTGACTCGTGGCTTCGAATGGTATCGCGCCATCTGGATTGAATGTGGCGAACTGATGGATCACCATGGTTGGAAGTGGTGGAAAAAACAGGACCCTGATATTGAGCAAGTCAAGCTCGAGATTATCGATATCTGGCACTTTGGTTTGAGCATGTTGCTGGAGTCTTCGAAAGACCACGATCTGTTGATTGACTCCATAGCCGATGATTTTAACTACACCGCCCCGTCCACTGTGCCATTACTGGAAGCGGTTGAAACATTTGCCACTACTACTCTTGCTGATAGAACCTTTTCGCCATCCAAATTTAAATCACTAATGAATGCTGCCGGCATGTCGGTTGATGATTTGTATGTGGGTTATGTGGGTAAAAATACCTTGAACCTGTTCCGACAGGACTACGGCTATAAAGAAGGCACCTATGTAAAAGTCTGGGATGGCCGCGAAGATAATGAGCACCTCGTTGAGGGTGCTCAAAGTCTGGACACTAGCGTGCCAAGCTTCCGCGATGATTTATATAATTTTTTAAAGGATCGTTATCACCGCCTGAATGGCTAAGATTGTGCGCTATAGGTGTTAAATGTTCTGAACCTGGCACTGCGATTGCCGTCATATCACCATAACAATAAAGGAAAACTGCTCTTATGAAAGGTTTTAATAACATTCAATTACACGCTCCTTTTCTTATCCTTAGCAGTCTGGTTCTTATCGCCTGTAACCCGGACTCAACTGACTCAACCAACGTCAATACCGACAGTATTTATGCCGACATGTCACTCACAGCATCAACCGCCGGGCGAACTCGTATCAATGTAGAGTTAAATGTTGAGGAGAAGAATGGCACCAATATTGAATTATCCTCTGGGGAGCGTCTTGAAGCTTCGTCGGGCAGTGAATCAGTTACCTTGGCGCAGGATACGGATTTTGACGATATTGATTATGAAGGCTCTCTTAATACTTCCAGCTCTGATGACCCTTACAACATCACTCTCGTTCGCGAAAATGGATTAAGTATAGATGGGTCAACTGTCAACATGCCGGATGAATTCACAGTGAGCTCACCCTCCGAGGATGAGGTGTATGACAGCAATCAAAGCTTGCCATTGCGATGGACGCCGGAAAGATCAGGAGAAATGATAGAGCTGGAAACCTCCACTAACTGCACTACTGATACTGGCAGCACCTCAACAACCCTCGAGATTTTTGAACTGGTTGATGATGGTTCTGAAGACTGGCTGCTTAGTAATCTCACTGCTGCCGATGGCGATAATATAGATCGCGCGATTGACTGTGTGATAGATGTAATGCTGGTAAGAAGAGCAACAGGCACTCTGGATACACGCTTCGAATCAGGTGGACAAATCACCGCAACTCAGTCGCGTAAAATTGAGAACGTGGTTTTACGTTTGCAGGAATAACAAGCGAGTAACTTGCCGTGCTTGATTTTTAGTTACAAAAGTCGAGCGGTACCGCTCACCTGCACCGGACTGCCAACTTCATCCGTCAAATCAACCCGCAGGATTGAACGCATACCCATATCTTCACCCTGTACGATATCAATACCGTTGAGATAGTCTGGCCAGTTTACATCACGCAAATAACCACCCAACGCAGCCGCAGCAGCGCCAGTGGCTGGGTCTTCCAGCACACCACCCGAGGCAAATGCACTACGCGTATGCACCACACCAGCCTCATCAAAATACGACAAACTAATACCCACCAGATCGGCCGCCTCCATCAAGGCTTTGCCCGCGCTTAAGTCGTAGTTCATGCTGCGCAGGTCTTCTCTATCATTGAGGGTCAGCATTAATTGCGCTGAACCTGCGTCAGCGATGATTGGTGGCAATGCCATATTCAGTTGCGACGATGACAAACCAAATAGTTGCAGGGCTTGCGGCAATAATTCTTCCGGGCAGGCTGAGGTGCTGGTCGGCGGTGAGGTCAAGGTTGCTGAATACAACTCACCATCGGGCTTGCCACTGACACTGATGTCAGAGGTCTTGAGAGTAAGGTCGAAACTACCCGCACCATATTTTTGTGCCAGCACCGCACCTAGTGCGATGGTCGCGTGACCACAAAATGGCACTTCGGATTC
The DNA here is from genome assembly GCA_938041655.1 of uncultured Thiotrichales bacterium. Taxonomy (GTDB): domain Bacteria; phylum Pseudomonadota; class Gammaproteobacteria; order CAZUMV01; family CAZUMV01; genus CALIRD01. Next base: position 2,713 of record CALISW010000138.1, read on the forward strand.
AGGGGAGAAATAGCGTACCTTGTAACCATCTTCAAAAGGTACGGCAAAAGCCGTTTCAGAATAACCAACATCGGCTGCAACCTGACGCATGATCATCGCTTTTGGAAAACTCGGTTCGATGACGATGCCTGCCGGATTACCACCAGTTACACCATCAGAAAATGCGGCGAGCCTGAGAATTTCCATATTGATTACCCTGTTGCACCTGAGCGCGAGATAACCAGTGTCTCAGATTAAGGCGCTTCGTACCACAAACGATAAACCACGCCAGCGAAATCGTCCGAGATCAACATCGAGCCGTCTGCCAGCATGGCGACATCTGCCGGTCTGCCGATGTACTTGTTGTCTTCGCCCAACCAGCCATCCACTACCGGTTCAATTTCTGTCACGAGATTATTGGTCAAGTGGGCGACGACAACCTGCGCTCCAGTGTGCCCGGCTTGTTCAGTTCGGTTCCAGGAACCATGCAAAGCGATAAAAGGTTGTTGCTGATATTTTTCAGGAAACATGGTGCCGGTATAAAAACGCATACCGATTGCCGCCACATGTGGACCCATTTTTCCTGCCGGCGGTGTGTATTCACGGCAATGGTGGTTTTCACTATCACCAAATTCCGGATCTGGAAAATCACCTTGATGGCAATACGGAAAACCAAAATGCATATTGGCGTAAGGCGCATGATTCAGTTCATCCGACGGCAACATGTCACCCAGCAAATCACGACCATTATCGGTAAACCACAAATCACCGGTTTTCGGATGAAAGTCAAACCCGACTGTGTTTCTCACGCCCTTGGCAAACACTGTGGGCTCACTACCATCATCATTCATAGCCTGAATATTGGCATAGACTTGTTCGTCTTCCTCACACACATTACACGGAGCGCCGACCGGCACATAGAGTCTGCCTTGCGGTGAGAAACGAATAAACTTCCAGCCATGATGAAAGTCATCAGGCAGGTCTTCATAGATTGTGACAGGCTCAGGTGGCTTACGCAGATTTTTTTCAATGTCCGGGTATTTCAGAATGCGGTTTATTTCTGCCACATATAAATCACCATCCTTAAAGGCAACACCATTGGGTAAGTTCAGACCCTTGGCAATGGTGATGACTTCACCCTCTAACTGATAGTTCTCATCCAGTTTCAAGGCGTAGACCTTGCCGATCGTTTCACGTTTGCGGTTGGTGCGAGTACCGATGAAAACGGTGCCATCAGGAGTCACCGCCAGTGAACGAGGCGACTGCATACCGTCAGCGACAATCTGGATTTTAAAGCCGGGAGCAAGTTTGAGTTGAGTAAGGTCTGGCGCAGCCTGAAGTTGGCCGATTGAAATAATAGCTAATGCTATGTATAAAATTACTTTCATGACACACCTCTAATTCTAATTATTATACGCCCGCAA
>CALISW010000139.1 GCA_938041655.1 uncultured Thiotrichales bacterium
AAGACCTGGTCACCCACTTGCATGTCACTACCATCTTTATACTGATACATCTGAGGCCTTCATGTAATGTTAGACGTATTGATGTTTAAAACTGAACAAACTTGAAATTTACGTCTGCAGTACCTAGTAATTGTAAGTAGCAATCACCAAATGAAACTGGTATTGAGTATTCTTCGTCTAGCTCTAATGGAAAAAATACGTATTTTTTATCACAGCGTAGTTTTATTTCTCTCAACAAGCCGTCTGCATCATTAATAACAAAACCACTTTTAAATAAATTTATTGACCAGTACCCATTTTCATCGGTAGTAGCCTCTAACTCAAAAGCATCCTGACTAGACTTTAATTCAAGCAATTGTTGATACGACGGCTCTAACAAGTCTGTAGCCTTAGAATCATCATTTTTAGCAAAAGAAAGGTAACTTTTGACAGCTTCTGCATAGTACTTATTAGCTAACTGAAGTTCGAATAGCTTTCTTCGAGCAATCTCTACAATATTATCTGGTAAAAAAGTCACTTTCGGGCCGGTATTTTCATAGGATAAGGCTGTTTTAAGGTACTTCATTTGCTCAGCAGCTGTGCCATATTTTACAGCATAGTTAAAACGCGCCATATTTAGGTACGCATTCTCATACAGATTTCGCACACCTCTTTCTTCCAACTCTTTTAATGAGGCAAGTGAGGTTTGCTGGTTATCACGTGCTAATACTTTGCTAAACTCACTGTATTGCCTTGAAAATATTTTTGTAGCTCCGTCGGCGCCAGACTCCATACGAAATATATATTTCATAGTCGACGCCCCCTCAACCGGAGTATCTCCATTCATGGCTGGTTGAAAGATAGTGCGTTCCAGAGCAAGTTTGGCCTCTCTCTCGAAATCCCGGGCTAGTCTACCACCAGTAGACTCAATAACCGTAGGTTCAAACACCTTGCCCTCGGTATCAACCATGAAACTATAGACCACCCAGGCTTCTGCAGCTTCTCGTGCCGCCCTTTTTGGAAACTGAGGGCTTTTGGGCTTCGTGGCTTCAGGTGCTGTGAATACTTCCACTGCTTGCTGGCCGCTCATTTCTGCATGCAACGATGTAATGTTGAAAATGACTAAAATTATTATCACGCGCTTCATTCATTCCTCCAAAGTACTTTCATTTGTTCCAGCTTACTATTTTCAACCTTCGTATCTATCCAGAGAACCAGAATAAGTATACCGTCTTATCATCACCACAAGACATGGTTGAGTAAACGAAACCCCAGACCAACGGTTTAACCGGCTATCAACTTCAACATGGAAAATACTAACAACCCAGCAACAATTGTTGAAAACATCTGCCTTGTAACTATGCCAGTAATAACAGCTCCTGTAGCAGCCAGCAGATGCAAATTGCTAAAACCAACATCCAATTCACCACCACGATAAAAAGATGCCTGGGCAATGATTACTGACAAAACCGCTATCGGTACAAATTCCAAAGCCCGTAACAGCAATGGTGATAATTTCAGTTTATTAGCAAAAGCCATTGGTAGATAACGTGGTAAAAATGTTACTAATGCCATAGCAAATACCAACCACCAGTAATTCATGCCTGACCCCTCTCTACCAAGAGCCCTGCAACAATCGCAATGACTGCTGAAAACAACAGGCCAGTCTGATGCGGCCAGTCATAACAAAAGATACCTGCGACTACGGCCGTTAAAGCGCAAACCCATTCTGCTCTCGCCTTTAAGGCTGGCACAACAATCCCGATAAAAGCAACAATCATAGCGATCTCAAGACCCCAGTCAGACAACCCCGGTATTGTTTGTCCAAGCAAGAAACCCAACAGACTGGACAACTGCCAAAAAGAGTACATAAAGATTGCCGAGCCGAAATAGAACCAACGTAAACCAGATGCATCTGATTGAGTTAACAACCTGCCAGAAACTGCAGCGAAAGTTTCATCAGTTAGCCAAAAAGCAAGTGGTGCTCGCCAATATTGAGGCCAGTGTTGGACTCGTTTAATCAAGTTCGCTGAATAGAGCATATGACGTAGATTCACAATAAATATAGTGAATACTATGATTGGAAATGAGGCCGCGCTCGCCAGCAATGTCACCGCAATAAACTGTGATGATCCGGCAAATACTATTGCCGACATACCTACTGTTTGTAATACAGTTAACTCTATAGTTTGCGCCATTGCGCCATATACGACACCGAATGGAAAAGCAGCAATCACCAGTGGCATGGTTGCCACTACCCCATCAAGAAATTGTCTTTTATTACTCATGTGCTGTCGTTGGAAAATCAGTTGCTCTAGAACGTGTAGATTGAATTAATTCATTCAAATTGCTAGCCCAAATAGAATAAGCTGCCGGTCCTGGGTGAAAGCCATCAACTGCCATCATTGACGGGTCAGTGGCAAAGTCGAGTGGCACGAACAGCACGGCAGGATCTTGTTCTATCTCTGCCTCCAATGCTGCAGACATCAATTGCGCCTTTTTTCCTAAATACCAACGCAATGGCTGTGGTAATGCTGGAAAAAGATGCATCGGTGGCACACCACAAACAATCATTAAATCCGGGTTATAGAGAGATTTTACTTTATGTCGCAACTGTTCTTGTTGTTGTCTCAATAATTCCGCACCAACCATTGCGGTCACATCATTCACGCCAAGACTTAAGATCACCACATCGTAACTGTCAGGCTCTAGCTTTTGTACCATCTTTAGAGTGCTCAATGTTGTCGCTCCAGTCTTGGCAAGCAATTTCCATTGCAATTCGTATCTTTCTTGAAGCAAACCAGCCAACTGCCCTGACAAAGCTTGATGTTGATACTCTGCACCAACTCCTGCTGCTGCTGAATCGCCGATAATCAGCAAGCGCAATCGTTCACCTTCACCACACAAAGCGTCTCTTTCGCCTGCAGCTTCTGGTAACACTGGCGTTGTTTTTCGAACGTGCTTGCCTTGCAACACAAGAAGTGGCCCGAGTAATAGCGTAGCGATTTTAATCAGCATGAGTTTTAGCCAGATCCCCAAGGTGTTTATTGATCGCTACTGCAATATCTTTTAATGAATAATTCAGATTCATTACGTCATCACCGTGCGGGTGATACACATTACCTCTAAAGGGCGGCTCCACTACCTCACCATTTTCATCAACAATCCAGAATGCTGGAACACCATACGTCTGGTTTTCATTCGGCGCCCTGAAAAAACCTTGCCACTCAGCAACAGAACCATAGCTTTCATTCAAACTGGCTTGTTGTCTTTCGCTCATTAACAAACGAAAACCCATGTCCAAATACGGTTCTATCGGTATCAAGCCCTTCTTAACCGCTGCGTGATTAGACTCTACAAATGCCTGGTAAGCATCCAGGTAAGATTTTGAATCATGCGCATAATCCAGCAACGCACGGTCCTTAAAACCCATTTGCCGGGTATGAAAAACAGGCGGCTCGGCAATAGCGATAAACCCTACCTGATCGGAATAATTGTCTACTAATGTTCGCAGGATATGCAGATCCTCATAAGAATCCTGGCACCAAATACCGCGCGTGATTGACTTGGCACCCATCGCACCGCCTCCGAAGATATAAATTACAGACAGTGGTTTTTCCTGCGACTGAATTAGATTCAGTAGATGATGTTGTGCTCCTGATTGATCCTGCACCGTGATGTCTGCATGAATGATAGCTCCCTGTTGGTAATGGTTTTTTTCAATGCTATCCGCTATCACTAACTGGAATCCCGAAACAGGCATCAGAGTAAACAACACACAACAACTGATAAATTTATGCATTGTTCGCATAATAAAAATCCTGAGAAATTACATGACCACAAGTATAACTCGGTACATCGTCACATCGTAGCGTTCTTATGCTGCCGTTAATCTACTCAAAGTCTCTATTTGACACTTCAAGCCTTGATTCCAGACACTCACTCATCCATTAATAGAGCATGGGAAATAACGTTATCAATGTAACCACCAAGCGCTGGCAGGCTCTGCTCGAGCGAATGGACTTAGTTGATCATTCTGATACGTTCAGAAAGTTGTATGACGCCCATCTCGAAAAACATCGGCACTACCACACGATCACCCATCTCGATGCTTGTCTCAAGCATCTGGATCTGGTGGTGGATCTGGCAGACAGCCCCGATCAAATCGAGCTTGCACTGTGGTTTCACGATGCAATTTATCAGCCCTATTCATCCAACAATGAAGTAAAAAGTGCAGAATGGGCAACCACGTTTCTTGAAGAGAGCAAAAGTTTTGTCACTGTACAAGAACGGATTCAAGAATTGATCATGGTGACCGAGCATAACTCTTCCAGCATCTCAAATGATCAAACACTGATGCTGGATATAGATTTATCAATACTCGGCCAGTCCAGTGGCAACTATGATTTGTATGAAAATGCAATTCGCAAAGAGTACAAAAGAATCCCCTATTTTTTGTACACGTCCAAGCGAGCACAGTTATTACAAGGCTTTTTAGATCGTGAAAGAATCTATAACAGCGACTTTTTCTATGGGCAGCTAGAACTAAAGGCGCGCGAAAACCTGACGCGAGCGATTGAAAAACTGGGTGCAACCAATAAAAATATAGCGTAAGGTTTACTTATCTAAACGTCTATGAGGTGTACTTTGAAACTTACACAAATCATTAGCGCTATGATAATACTGATAGCACTGCATGCATGCACCACCACTAAACCTTTAACACCTCAAGAAGAAAGAGTTTCTATACCACTTGTCGATCGAGGGGGCATTAAAGACTGGCGTGCAGTAGGTGAAAAAGCGATCCTGATCAAGGCAAGAAATAACCAATGGTACCGAGCAACCTTCAAACGACGTTGTTTTAATCTCGATGACAGCATTACACGTACGGTGAGTTTTGTTTCAAGTGTTACTGGATCTTTTGGGGAACATAGTGAAGTGCTAGTAGATGATCAAACGTGTCGTGTTAAGACTATGGAAAAATGGCTTGATCCTGATGAGACAGAAAACCCGGACAATGGTGGATTTGTAAGCTAGTAAATTCTTCCTTAGTGAGCTGATTTTACCAACTGACTGGATCACCATTGTAATTGAACCAACTACCGCTATCGGCAAACTGTATTGTTGAAATGACGCACTGCTGACCGGCAACACTGTCTACCACTTCAACATCGGCCAATTCAGTACCCATATCGGTTTTACACCAGCCAGGGGCCATCGAAAATATAGTAATTCCTAGTGGCTCCAACTCCGCGGCCAGTCCCTTGGTTAACATGTTTAAGCTCGCCTTTGTCGTCCTGTATCCATGCACACCACCCACTGTATTATTACTTATCGAACCTAGATCACTACTCATCATCATTATGATTTTCATGTCGCTACTCGCAACATGCTCTTGAAAGGCGGAGATCATCTTGAAAGGCGAGAGAACATTGACCTCAAGCAGCTCTCTCCAAATATCATAAGACATGTCTGAAAGCGTTTGATGCTGCAAACCCATGCTTAAGTCCGCACCCAGAATACCTGCATTATTAAGCAACACATCAATTTTAGTTCCAGCAAGTATTGTGGCGCATTCATCAATCTCGGTGTGATTGGTGACATCCAGCTGGTGGATTTCTAATGCTCTGTATTCATTTGCCAAATCGATAAGCTCTGTAGCTGTAGCAGGCGTTCTACAGCAGGCCAACACATCCCAGCCTTTTACAAGATATTGACGGGTATGCTCTAAACCCAATCCGCGGTTGGCACCGGTTATTAGTACTCTCGGCATATTTTCTCTTTCTTAAACAGCATATAAATTTCATAAATCATAACACCCCATACTAAACACCGATATAGAATCATTTACTGCTCTCCTGTAAAGAACTTTAAACCTGATAACCTTTACTCCATACTGATTTCAATGAATCGCAGGACATTAATAAAACAGGCTATACAAAACGTAACCGGTATAACTTTGTATTTTCTTGGTGGTTGCGCACCAACAATCACTTACACAAACAGTGCAGCATCTATGGTTCAACCATTCACGAATAATAATGGAAGTGGAAGTATGAAAAGAGGATATCTTGACGGCCCATTTGGTCAGATGCACTATTACGAAATGGGCACTGGACCGGTCACGCTGGTGCTCGCACATCAATCTCCCGTCTGCGGGCGAATGTTTGAACGTGCCATGCCATATCTTGCAGCCGCTGGTATCCGCGCAATTTCAATCGATACACCCGGATACGGTAATTCGGATGTACCCTCCTCACCTCCCGAGATTCACGATTATGCTGATTCGTATATCGAAGTACTCAATCAACTGGGCTTGAACCAAGCTCATTTTCTTGGTCACCACACCGGTGGTGGTATTTTATGCAACCTCGCTGCACGATTTCCTGAGCGGGTTAGCTCATTGACATTAAATGGACCGCCATTATTCACCAAAGAAATGCTCGAACAGTTCAAAGGTTTCGAATTAGCTTCGCATCCAATACACGAAGATGGCTCACACTTGATTGAGAGCTGGAACAGACGTCTGGAATATTCACCAGGCTGGTCCGACAAGGTGGCAATGCATCGCAGATTACTTGAGCAACTCTGGGCAGGTGATACATGGTGGTTCGGACATAAAGCCGCTTTTAATTATGATATGACTGATGATTTCAAATCACTATCGGGTCAACTAATGATCCTCACAAACACTGGTGACGATATCTATCAACTGGCAAAAAATGCACACGAAATGCGCCCCGAAATAAAATATGTGGAGCTTGAAGGTGGCACTCATGACATCGTTGATGAACAACCAGAAGCGTGGTCAAAAGCAGTGACAGATTTTGTTCTGCAAGCAGAAACTAAGCGCTAATTAATTTCGGCCTAAGTCTCTCTGAGCGACCCTCAAGACTATCAAGTGAACTTTCAAGCGCTGTGACTACAGCATCACGGAAACGCCTCACTCGTGCGGTTGTTCTCACGTCGACATGTGTTAGCACCCATAAATCAGGACCATCTTCCATTAGTTCTACAGGTATGCGATACAATTTAGAACTTATATCACCCCATGCGCAGGCATAGAGAACAAGGCCCATACCTCTTTTTGCCATTTCAAAAGCGATTCTGGCTGAATTTACACGTAGTATCTTTGCTTTCGGGAAATTGTGTCTCACCCAGTCTGGAGCTTGCTCATTATCAGTCCAGGTAATACAGGTCATATCCCGTACCCCCTGCTCATAGGCTTCCAATAATCCCTTGTTTGCATAAACACTGAACTTGACCTGACCAATTCTTTTACCAACCAAATTTTCAGGCGGTTGATTGGTTGCACGAATCGCAACATCCGCATCACCGATTGATAAATCTAGTAACTCGTTAGTTGTTGTGAACTGCATATCTATATCAGGATATTTTTTACAAAAGTCGTCAATCACCTCTAACAACAAATCCATATTCGGCAAGTCCGCCGTGGTTACACGAATCAACCCTTTCATTTCGGCGTTATTTTTCATTACCATGCGTTCAAGTTGATGCGCATTTTCAGACATTTTTTCGGCAGCACTCAGGATACGTTCTCCAGCAGCCGTCAACACCCAGCCATGACTGGTTGAGCGTTCAAACAATCTCGCGCCGAGTTCTTCTTCGAGACTGGTGAGTCTTCTGGAAACAGTCGATTGATTAACACCGAGAATTTGTGCCGCTTGTGTAGCAGAGCCCTCTGCGACAACCGCCAAGAAATAACGTATGTAATCCCAATTAAATTTATGCATATTTGCATCAAACCATGTAATTTAAAGACTATTGAATCAATATTCTGACAAATTACGCTCTTTTTAATACAAGCACAACATACTATCTATGCTATTTTGCATAGATAGTATGTATTTTTAGACAAGCGCGAATCATCTGCTGAAAGCAACTGTGTAATCGTCCTCATCTCTAGTCACTACACAAGTGGCTTTATAGGCTCGAGTTTCAACGCCCGCTACACGCATTTCAACTTTATGCGTAATACCCTGCCTTGATTTGCTTTTGGGCGTGTATTTTACTTTTAACAACTTCGTATCAACATTACGATCTGAATAGGTGTTCTTCAGCTCATTTTTACACAGCGTGTAGCCACCACCTTTTGTCATTTCTTTTGCTGCTACGGTTGAAAACATTACGACTGAAAGCAATGCTGCCAATAGTATATTTCTAATCATCTTATTCTCCAGATTGTCTGTATTTGTTTACAGGCGAACTCTAGAAGAAATAGATTTATCCCGGAATAGCGCTTATTGCATCGGTTAGATGTACTTTTGCATATACCTAAATGACGCACAGGAATTATAAATCAGTTATATGAGACCAGCTCAAATTCAATATTATTCTCATCTCTGAAGTAAAAACGCTTTCCTGGTTCATAGTTACCATGACTAAATGGTTTGTAACCTAACTCGATGACCTTGTGTTCAATTGCGGTTAAATCTTCGACGACTATTGCAATATGATTAAGACCGTTAACCATTAAATAACTTTTATTAGCGGTCTCCGGTTTGATTTCTGGCTTATACAAAGCAATATATTGTTGTTCATCACCCACATGTACTGTATAGCCATTCTCAATTGAAGCACCCGACCAACGAATACTCCAATCAAAAAGCTCCGATAACATCGCGGCCGTTTTGTCTGGATCACTAACTGTAACGTTAATATGTTCTAGTCTCGTAGTAGTTTTCATGATGCACCTCGAGTGAAAAAAATGATGATGTGTAGTACTCTAATACCTAAAGTATACTTTAGGTCAAGCACTATTATGCAGAGAGAAAATCACAACCTTGGTATTGGTCAGGTAGCAAAACGTACCGGCCTCGCCGTCTCGGCTATTCGGTACTATGAAGATGAAGGGTTAATCAAGGTTCTCAGGAATACAGGCGGACAACGCCGTTTTAAATCATCTGACATTCGGCGCCTGTCATTTATAATGGTGTGTCAGCAACTTGGCTTCTCTCTCGCAGAGATAAGGCATCATTTAAAAAGTCTGCCTGACGAACGCACTCCAACCAAAAGAGACTGGGAAAACCTGAGCAAACATTTCAAAAAAATTCTTGAACATCGTATCCAGGCATTACAATTATTAAATGAAAAGCTGGACGGCTGTATTGGTTGTGGCTGCCTCTCACTTAAAAAATGCAACCTTTATAACCCCGAGGATAAACTGGCAGAGGAAGGGTCAGGTCCGCGACACTTGATTCCGGATTAACGATTCCAAAGCGCTAGAACTAATGATCTAACATCAACTCAAGATTGTGTTTAATACCAGCCCAATCCTTTTTCAAAATGCTGAACATAACAGTGTCACGCACCCTGCCATCACGCATAACCATATGATTCCTGAGTATTCCTTCCTGCTTGGCACCCAAGCGAAGAATAGCGGTTCTGGAGATAGTATTCAGATAATCTGTTTTCAGCTCTAACCTGTTCACCTTTAACACTTCAAAGGCATAACTCATCATCAGCAGTTTTGCCTCCGTATTGACCGCAGTGCGCTGCGCTGATTTAGCCAGAAAGGTGGTCCCAATCTCTACTCGTTTATGTTCTAGAGATGCGCTCATAAAACGAGTAGAACCAAGTACTTTGTCGCTGTTTTGGTCAATCGTGACAAAGGTCAAGCCATCTCCTTTTTGGTGGCTCGAGCTCGCTGCCTCATAAAAATCATTTAGCTCATCAGGATGAGGAACGGTGGTTACAATTAGCTTCCACAACTCACCGTCCTCGATTGCAAGCTTCAGGCCATCGCAGTGTTGTTCCGAGAACGGCTCTAGACGACAGTAGTTACCAGTAAGCGTAACTTGCTCAAACCCAACGGGCTCCATTATTACTCCATAATTTCATGCGCTACCAGCATAAATGCATACTCTTCCGCATAGTCTTTCAGGCGACCGTAGCGACCACTATTCGAGAAATGCCCTGCCCCCATATTGATACGCATAACCAACAAATTATCATCCGATTTTTCATGCCGCATCTTTGCTGTCCATTTTGCCGGCTCCCAGTAAGTGACACGGGGATCATTCAATCCACCCGAAACAAACATCGGCGGGTACTCAATTTTTTGAATGTTGTCGTATGGCGAATAACTTTCAATCAAATCGTATTCAGTCTTACTTTCAATAGGGTTACCCCACTCCTTCCACTCCGGAGGTGTGAGCGGCAAACTGGCATCCAGCATGGTATTAAGCACATCAACAAACGGTACGCCAAGGTTGACTGAACGCCATAACTCCGGCGCCTGTATAACGGCGCCCCCCATAAGTTCACCACCGGCGCTACGACCAGAGATGGAAATATTTCCGTCTGATACATATCCTTCATCAATCAGATGTTTTGCCACATCAACAAAATCATTGAAAGTATTGGTGCGCTTTTCTAACTTACCATCAAGGTACCATTGATAGCCCATCATTGCTCCGCCACGTACATGAGCCACAGCATAGGCAAAACCCCGATCCAGAATGGAGAGCCTCAAGGTAGAAAACCCGGGGGTAACGGTTGCTCCATAAGCACCATAACCGTAAAGATGTAATGGTTGAGCACCATCTTTTTTATAACCTTTCTTATAGACGATAGAAACCGGCACCATGGCACCATCTCTGGCTGGCGCCATGATTCGTTCAGTGACATATTTAGATTTATCGTAGCCTGAGGGTATTTTTTTTACTTTAAGACTAGTCAGTTTCTTACTAGCTGTATCGTAATCGAAAACGGTATCCGGGGTAATCATCGATTCGTAATTGACACGAACACTGGTTTGCTGGAACTCAGGATTCACACCCAGTGATGCAGCAAAGACTGTTTCAGGAAATTCTATTTCATCTTGATCTCCTGAATAAGACCGCAATCGTATTTTCTCATTTCCTGAATCACGTGCTTTCAACGCTATAAATTGATCAAACGTCTGAAGATCCATCAGGTAAACAGAGTCAGAGCCTTGCTCAAGAGTTTCCCAGTTTTCATAGTCTGGATTATTATCAGAGACCCGCGCCAATCTGAAATTCTTGTGCGTATCGTTTGCCAATATATAAAAGTGGTCGTGAGCATGATCAATGCTCTGGCTAAAACCTTGTTCTCGTCCTACAAGCTTCACTGGCGTGGCCATCAAGTCATCTGCTGGTAACGCGTAGGTTTCCTGCACCTCTCCCTGACTGGATACAATCAGAACATATTCTTCACTACTGGTTAATCCAGTGCCAATAAAGAAACCCTCATCAACTTCTTCATAGATTGTCACATCATTACTTTGAGGCTGACCAATGGTGTGGACTTTAATTTCTTTGGAGTGCCAGCGCTCTTGCTCCAATAACGCATAAAGCAATGTTTTTCCATCGGCACCAAAATCAACTTGCCCTTGTACGTCTTCCAGAACATCATTTAAATAATCGCCTGTTTCAAGATCCACGACCTTGACGGTATAACGTTCGTCACCTGATGTATCGAATGCGTAGGCCAAATATCGGTTATCTTTACTAATATCCCAATCACCTAGCACAAAGTATTCGTGACCTTCTGCTAGTGCCGTTTCATCGAGAAACACTTGATCATCGCCCGTCTCCAGGCTTCTTCTGCTGTGAACGCGATACTCTTCGCCGGGACGATAAAACCATTGATACTTATAGCCATTGTAGTTATACGGAACCGAGGTTTCTTGTTCGTCAGTACGCCCTTTGAACTCTTGAAACAGTGTTTCAACTAAATCCGAATGTGGTTTTAAAAACTCTTGATAATAGTCATTCTCAAGATTGAGATAATCCAGCACGTCTTGATCATCTACCTCGGGATAGCCTTGGTCTTTTAGCCAAAAGTAAGGATCAGTTAATGTTTTACCATGGTAACTGCGATCATGCGGCACTCGTTTTGCTACCGGTGCTGTAATCGAAAGAGCTTTCAATTTGTTTATATCTTGCATAGTTATTGTCGTGTTATGAGCACATGCCGTAATGAGTAATAATAGTAAGGTAACCCGCATGAGTGTTTGCATGGCTGCTCCTGTTAACCGTTAGAATGATGAGGATAAGCACTTCATTGCTGAAAGTACATTAATTTACCAGCTTCTTTGCAAGCTATGAATTTTCTTTCAAGAGCTCGGATACTGTTACAAATTCAAAACCATCTGAACGTAATCCTCTGATAATTTCAGGTACGGCCTGCATGGAATTTTTGCGCGATGGGTACATTACATGCAGCAATATTATTGAACCCGGCCTGGTTTTAGCTAAAGTATATTCAACCAGCTCAGATGTGCTGGCACGTCCTCCCAAACTACGTTCTGGAGCGACATCCCAGGTAATCGAGGTCCGCTGTGTTTTTTCTAAATAATATGGCAGTGCAAAGAGTTCGTTCCAAATGGGGGCCTGAAATATATTTCCCCCAACTGCCCAGCTGCTCGTATTACCTTATCGGTTGACTCAATCTCCTCAGCAATAAACTTCTGCGATTTAAATACCATGCGTGGGTGTGACCAGGAATGATTTCCGATCTCATGCCCTGCGTTGATGATCGCAGTTGTTTCGTCAAAATGTCGTTCGACATTCTTTCCAACCAAGTAGAATGTTGCCTTGATTTTATGCGCTTCCAGAATCCCAAGTAATTCCTGGGTGTATTCAGGCTGCGGACCATCATCAAAAGTTAATGCCACAACTTTACGATCAGTATCTACCCGGTCGATTAAGATGCCCATAAACTGTTTGTCATCGCTGCGACTATACATAAATAACAGTATTGCTATGCCCAGCAGCAACAACAGAGCAATCATTGTTTTTAGTAATAACTTCAAACCAGCATCACTTTTGTTCTGGCCTGATGTCATCACTCTCATCCCATTCAATCAAATTAATCAAAACTCCGTCAGGATCACGAAAAGTCATTTCTCTCTGGCGCGCCTTACCATCTACCTCAAGTAACAGCGGTTCACACAGAATATTGTGATTGTTTTTTAACAAGGCACTCATAACCTGATCGAGATTGCTGTGATAGAAAACCAGACAGGTTTCTCCAATGTTTATTGTAGATTGATCGACCTCTAGCGCCTGAGGTTGAGGGTCACTTACCTCAAATAAACCCACCATTCCCCATGCCGGACCTTTTGCTTTAAGTATTTTAGCGCGGGTAAGCGCAGTAACTGGCATCCCAAGTAACTGATGTGCATTACCTTCACTTAGCTCTCCCTCATACCAGATTTCATCCAAGCCCAATAAATCACGATAAAAGCGAGTAGATTGTTGCAAGTTGGATACGAAAAGAGCTGATCGCACCAGAGGGCTGGTCACTGACATATATTCATCCAAAAAGATAAATGAAATGACATGATAAACCCGAAGCCTGTTTATGGCTATAATCATCACAACACAACTTACTGCTAAAGCCATGAACCCTAAAAATCACATTGTATCTCTAACCATTTTTTTTATTACACTAACACTTAGCGCCTGCAGTACAACACCAGCTCCAGCAATTGAATCCGATGATCCGTTTTTATGGTTGGAAGACATTACGAGTGAGCGATCGCTTGACTGGGTCAGAACAGAAAATGCGCGTAGCGAAAAAGTTTTAAAATCATCACCAGTATTCGAAGCAATGCAACGTGAAGCAAAGGCGATATTGACTTCCAGTGCACGCATTCCGCTTGGCAGCATTCGAGGGAGCCATGTGTTTAATTTCTGGCAGGATGAAACTCATGTTCGAGGACTACTGCGTCGAACCACACTGACAAGTTACATCACAGGGACTCCAGAGTGGGAAGTCCTGCTCGACGTAGATGCGCTGGCTACCGCAGAAGATAAAAACTGGGTATTTTCCAGTTACAACTGTCTACCTCCTGAATATGAACATTGCATGATAGGCCTGTCGCCCGGAGGCACCGATGCAGCAGAGTACAGGGAGTTTTCTACAAGTAAGAATGCGTTCATAACAGATGGATTTTATTTGCCACCGGCGAAGAGCTCTGTATTCTGGAAAGATGAAAACACACTGTATGTCGGCACCTCATGGAACGATGAAGTAACAGATTCCGGGTATGCCAAAAGTACCCGACTAATAAAGCGCGGACAAAAACTCTCTGAAGCAACTCCAATCTTTGACGGCAAACAAGAAGATGTCGGAGTATTTTCAACTGGCGTCAGAGATGGAGCAACTACTTACCCACTCACCAGACGTGCTGTAAGTTTTTTTGATAGTGAATATTACGGGCTCGAAGAAGATGGCCGCCAGAGGAAATTACCACTACCCTCAAAAATCAGTATTCATGGTTCACTGGATAACGAACTCTTTGTCACCATCAAACAGGACTGGACCTATCAGGGAAAACAATACCAACAAGGGTCTTTAATCACTCTGGGTTTACTGCAGGACAAAGTTGAAAATGTATTTACACCTTCATCCAGCCAGTCAATTGATGATGTTGCTATATCTGAATCTGCGGTATATGTCAGCCTGCTGGATGATGTAAAAGGCAAACTCCTCAAGCTAACAAAAAACGTAGGCAGCTGGTCACAATCATTGATTAATATGCCTGAAAATGGGGTCGTCTCTATCGCCTCTTCCAGCTCGAGTAAAAATCAGTTACTGGTGAGCTTCGAGAGTATGACAGTACCTAAAAGCCTGTATTTTATCGATGAACTGGACAATTCAACCTTAATTCAGTCCTTGCCCGAATTTTACGATGCTTCAAATGTGGTCGTGGAACAACGCTTCACACAAAGCACTGATGGTACTCGTATACCCTACTTTGTGATGGCTAAAAAAAGCGTGCTCGAAAAAGGAAACGCACCGACCATTCAGTATGGTTATGGTGGATTTAACATCCCGATACTACCCATTTACTATACCGATGGCGCACGCCCGCAGCACGGCGCCCTCGCCGGAAAACTCTGGATTTCCAGAGGCGGTATTTTGGTTCTCTCCAACATTCGAGGTGGTGGAGAATATGGCCCAGCGTGGCACCGTTCTGTACAAAAAGAAAATCGACAGCTGTCTTTCGATGACTTCTTCGCAGTGAGCGAAGCTCTTATCGATGACGGCGTCACAACCCCTGAAAAACTGGGTGCCATCGGACGCTCGAACGGTGGTCTATTAATGGGTGTTGCTCTGACCCAAAGGCCTGATTTATACAAAGCCATAGACTGCGGAGTACCTCTGTCAGACATGCTTCGATATCACAAGCTGTTAGCCGGCGCGAGCTGGACTGCAGAGTATGGCAACCCCGACATTCCTGCCGAAAGATCTGTATTGGAACAATATTCGCCGTATCAAAAGCTAAACGAAAACGTCGATTACCCGAATGTATTCTTTTACACATCCACCAAAGACGATCGAGTCCACCCTGGTCACGCGCGTAAAATGGCAGCCAGATTGCAACAATTTGGCAAGCCATTTCTTTACTATGAAAATATTGATGGCGGTCATGGAGGTGCAGCAAATCAAGATCAACTCGCTTATCGCAATGCTCTGGAATATATTTATTTTTACGAAGAGTTGTTCTGAAGCTCAGCCTGGCACCTGAATCTACTATAACAGTGATTCAGGTGCTTTGTTCTTCCAGGCAGCTAACATAAGACTTTTCACATCACTTGCTTTAGCCTTGTTCAAATCTGCTGTCAAACCACAAACTTTTTTAGCCCACCATAATTTCTCAAAGGCTTGAGAGTCTTTTTGCAACATAGGCTGACGTACTTCTTCTTTGACAAAGATATTCATGGTTGAGGCATCTTTAGGGAAGGTCAGGAATATTTTTCCCTTAACCCGGAATGACGATAAGTGATGATGTGGCTCTTCGGTAACTTCGGGTAACGACAATGCGTATTTTCTTACAGTACTTATTCTCATCAGATTTCCCAGCTTTGCTTCCTGGATGCTACAGCCAACCTTGCTGCCACACCTCACTATTTTTCAAAGACCGCCAATCAATAGGCATAGAACGTTTTGAAAGCACGGCCTCAAGTGAACATAGTGTTACGGCACCGTCTTCATCATATTCCACCTCGGATATGACAAAATGCTTCTCTTTATTTTGAGGTTTAACCGCTGTCCATTTACTATTTAACAGCTTTTTTGGGTGAATCGTACTCACCGCTTACCAGCAAGCCTCGCCCCGAGCCAGCCCATAGGTATGTAGGCCAATATCAGGTCAGCCGCGTTAAACCATAAGGGTCCGCCCACACTCATGACCATATATATACCACCTACCAAAAAGAATGCACCCACACCCATAGCAAACTTAAAATGGTGGCTTACCGCTAGTTTGGCTGCGATAAATGCACCCACCAGAGTGCCTAGCGCATGCCCCAAAAATGGAAACAAAAAGTTAATGGGAGTAAAAATGTTCATACTCTCACGCAATCCTTCCATGGTAGAAACATCTGCTCCTTCTGGTAAAGGTATTACTGCTGGTCCAACACTCACCAGGAAACCATTAACAAATCCACCAATCAGTACTCCGACCACCAACGCCAGAACATTTCTCGCTACTACTTTGAAGTCCATCTTTTTTCTCCCGTTCTTATAACATCTTCAATGTGTCATTAGGGCTATCCTAAAGGCTATGATCGCCTCTTGGCAATCCCTCGATTAAGATTCTAATAATTTCTTTAAATTATCGAAATCAGGAGCATGATCGAATAGTTCACCATTTCGAGTCGAAACATCCCAGTTTGCTGCTGAAGCCATATGCAAATGAACTACGACGCTCATATCATCTGTGCTTTCAAACAAGCCAGCTGGAACCCAATACAAGTCTGTTTCACCTATTTGATTGGGTACCGGGCTCCCACAAGACGAACAGAAATCACTCCTGTAACCAGATGACTTTTTATAAGATGATATTATCTCTTCGCCTGCTAGAAACTCGAACATATCACGAGCCACGAACGTGGCTGCATTGGCTGCGCTCCCGGTTACTTTCCGGCACAACGAACAATGGCATTGATACAGATTCTTCAATCCACCTGTAACTTCAAACTGAACAGAACCACAAAGACACTCACCTTTCACAATCGACACTTATATTCCTCATTAAAAAAACCAGCTAAACCTTCTTGTCAAAAATACTTTGCATAAACAGCAAAACCACTCCACCAAAAATAGCATATAGCCCTATTCTTGAGTATGGACGTAGTAGTTCATCCATGTGTGGCTCTGTAAAAAAACCTAACAATAAGAAAAATAGTGATAGTAAAAATAGTGTGGAAACCAACATCTGAAAAACCTGACTGACCCGGGCATGCGCACGTATCATGTAGACGCCCATAACGAAATTAATCACTGCTGCCAGTAAAAAGTAGATATGGCCAGAGCGAAATAACATTCTCGCACCATCCGGCATATCTTTAAGGTGATTATACTCATGGTGCATATACTGACCCGTGAGAATAAAAACGAAGACACCAATCAAACCAATCCAGAAATGCAGCCCTTTGATCAATTTAAAGCTCATTGTATTTCTGTTGACAAAACATCACTATTCAATCAGTTTACTCAGGGAGATGCGGGCACATCAGGAAAGTCTGTTTCAACATTGGCATTTTGTGCTCTTTGTAACAACATATGGTCCATTAATACCATTGCTAGCATCGCCTCTGCGATTGGAGTTGCACGTATGCCCACACATGGGTCATGCCGACCCTTGGTAATGATGTCAGTTGGCTTGCCTTGTTTATCGATTGTTTTACCAGACAAGCGCAGGCTGGAGGTTGGCTTAATAGCAATACTGACCTCAACATTTTGTCCACTTGTAATTCCACCCAACGTACCGCCGGCTTCATTACTCAAAAATCCTTGCGCTGTGATTTCATCTCTATGCTCGGTGCCTTTTTGTTCCACAGTTTTAAAACCAGCGCCAATCTCTACCGCCTTAACCGCATTGATACTCATCATGGCTTTAGCTATGTCGGCATCAACGCGATCAAAAATTGGTTCACCCCAACCCGGCGGCACACCTTCTGCGACCACATTAATTCTCGCGCCAATGGAGTCTCCTTCTTTTCTCAAGGCATCCATATACGCACCCAGTTCTTCAACTTTTTCTTTATCAGGAGTAAAGAACGGGTTTTGGTTTACTTCATCCCAATCAAATTTTTCATATTTGATTGGCCCAAGCTGTGCCATATAGCCACGAATTAGAGTGCCATATTCCTGAGCCAGATATTTTTTTGCAATGGCACCCGCAGCAACACGGCTTGCAGTTTCGCGTGCGGAGGATCTTCCGCCTCCTCTATAGTCACGCAGGCCATATTTTTTGTAATATGTGTAATCTGCATGACCAGGCCGAAAGCTATTCGCAATCTCGGTATAGTCTTTGGATTTCTGGTCGGTATTTTCTATGAGCAACATGATAGGAGTGCCGGTGGTAACACCATCAAATACACCCGAAAGGATTTTAACTTCATCCATTTCTTTACGTTGCGTGACATAACGGCTCTTGCCGGGGCGACGGCGCTCAAGGTCGGCCTGAAGATCTTCTGTACTTAAGGGCATACCTGGAGGACAGCCATCAACAATACAGCCAATTGCAGGCCCATGGCTCTCCCCAAAGCTGGTTACTGTAAAAAGCTTACCAATAGTATTGCCTGGCATGGCATTCCTGCTGTCTGATTAATCGTTACGGTTATTGTAACCCAAGCAGACTCTTAGTATTAACAGAATTCCAATTAGCATTATTATAAATGGCCGCTATTATTACTTCTTCATTTTTCACCAGGAAGGTCAATTGGGCATCTACCAGCAGCCGATCATCAGAAGCCGTAACCATATCTTGTAAGCCATGACACAACCTTTGTTGCATAGCAACGGAACCATTGCCAATAATACTCAGAGCTTTCGCGACCATCTGTTCTCTTTCTGCCGCTGATTTTATTATGTAATCCTTTACCACCTGATCATCTCTTGCTACGGCTTTTAACTGATACGCTTTTTGAACTCTGGTCATCGCAGACAATTTTTCAAGATTGAACATCAACCAGTTTTTGTAGGCGCGCCCCTGATTAACACTGGCGCACTTTTGTTCGACAGCACTTCCGTATTCCATGAAATGTAAAATATTTTCTATTTTTAGATTAGACTTTTTGATTAGCTCTGGCTCTGAAGCCGAGACTATGTATGGATTTAAACTCAAAGAGACAAACAGAATGAGTTTTGATAGGCGCAACATCTTTAAAACTCGTATGAAAGTTTTTCGAGTCTAATTGATTTATTACATTGAATATATACCATTCAATGAAAACAGGACTAAAGTACTATGAACGCTTCCATTGTGTTCCACCAGCCCCGTCTTCCAGAATAATTCCAGCAGCATCAAGCTCATCTCTAATCTGGTCCGCAGTGGCAAAATCTTTATCGCTACGAGCCGCATTGCGTTTGGCAATCAGATCATCAACATCAGCATCACTCAAGGCATCATCATCGACTTCTCCCTGCCATCGAAACCAGGCCTCTGGTTCTTGTTGCAGTAAACCCATTATCGAAGCGCTGCTCAACAAGCGACTTTTCAAATCAATTTTTTCACTCGAACTTGTGGCTTTATTCAGTTGCCGTGCTATCTCATGCAGTTCCGAAATTGCCAAGGGTGTATTCAAGTCATCTTCTAACGCTGCCATTACCTTTGAATCAACCGTTACGGCTTCATCTATTTCCACGCCGGCAACCGAACGCAGTGCGGTATACAAACCATCCAGGCTTGAACGCGCTTGCTGTAGATTATCTTTTGACCAGTCCAGACCCGATCGATAGTGACCACTTAGCAAGAACATACGCACCGCTTCACCTGGCGCCATACCTAGGACATCCCGCAATGTAAAAAAGTTACCTTCTGACTTGGACATTTTATCGCCAGTCATAGTGATGAATGCATTGTGCATCCAATACTTTACGAACTGTTCACCTTCATTGGCACAGCAACTTTGTGCTCGTTCATTTTCATGATGCGGAAAGACCAGATCCTGTCCACCACCATGAACATCAATTGTTTTACCCAAATGAGCTTCAATCATCGCCGAGCACTCCAGATGCCAGCCCGGCCTGCCATAGCCCCACGGGCTATCCCAACCCGGCGTGTCATCATCCGAAGGTTTCCACAGCACGAAGTCGCCCGGGTGACGCTTGTAGTCTGCGACTTCGACTCGAGCGCCCATTTCCATATCTTCTAACTTTCGATTCGAGAGCTGGCCATATTCAGCCATCGATTCAACCGCAAATAAAACATGACCATCTGCCACATAAGCATGTTCACGCTCAATCAGTTTTGTGGATAATTCAATCATTTCCTGCATATGGTCAGTAGCACGCGGTTCTATACTGGGAGGCAAGACATTAAGCTTGGCAATATCATCATGTAATGCTTCGGTGAACCGGTCAGTCAATGCCTTGATAGGCTCATCATTCTCTCTGGCAGCCGCATTAATCTTGTCATCTACATCGGTGATGTTACGCGCGTAAATCACATTAGGATAAATCTGCTGAAGAACGCGGTAAAAAGTATCAAAGACCACGATTGGGCGCGCGTTACCAATATGTATCAGGTTATAAACAGTAGGACCACAAACATACATCGTAACCCGCTCTGGATCGCCTGGCTCGAAGGTTTCTTTCTGTCGCTTTTGAGTGTTATAAACTTTAAGAGTCATGTCCGTAGTGTGTAATGTATTCCGTTGAGTTGAGCATACCCAGTGAATACAACACTAGCAACAGAGCACCTACAAAATACTGCGGTAGTTCACGCTCGCATTAGCCGCCAGCGATCGTCAGTTTGTCCAACAGCCATGAACCAGTATGAAAATTGCCACGCTGGTCCAGGTCTCCACCAATTTCAACCAGCCCTGCATAGATATCTTTCAGATTTCCAGCGACAGTTAACTCTTCCACCGGAAAGGCAATTTCACCATTTTCAACCCAGAAACCGGACACGCCTCGCGAATAATCACCATTGACGATGTTGACACTGGAGCCAATCAACTCGGTTGCTAATAATCCTGTGCCCATACTGTGCAGCATTTCATCCAGATTTTTTTCGCCATGCGTCAAACGCACATTACGCGTACCACCCGCATTAGCGGTAGTCTCCAAGCCGAGGCGCCGGGCCGAGTAAGATGACAACAAATAACGAGCAATCTTTCCATCCTCGATGATCTTTGACTGACTGGTAGCAACACCTTCTCGATCACAGCTGGAACTGTTATGCCCTTGTTTAAGATGCGGCTCTTCCCAGATATCAATACCATCAGGTAGTAATGACTTACCAACCTGATCCAGCAAGAAGCTGGCCTCTTGATAAATAGCTCTACCAGACAAAGCGCTGAATATATGCCCAACCAGAGTTTTCGCAATATCCGCTGAAAATAATACGGGTGCTTCACGAGTACTTAATTTCTGTGGCGAGAGTCTACGAATTGCTCTTTCAGCCGCTTTTTTACCGATGCGTTCTGCTGAATCAAGCTGATCAATTTTTCGCTCACTGCTGTACCAGTAATCTCTTTGCATACCGGCATCGTCTTTAGAAATTACACAACAGCTCAAACTAAATGAGGTCCCTGATTTTGCCGAAATAAAACCATGAGTATTAGCATAGGCTCCTGTTCCTGCTGACGAGGTATAACTGGCACCTTCTGAGTTATCGATTTTATCATCAAAGTCCATGGCCGTTTTTTCACACTCAAGCACTGTTGCTATGGCGGCTTCGGCACTATGTTCTGCTGGGTGATATAAATCCATATCCTCAATTTCAGTCGCCATTAAACTGGCATCAGCGA
This sequence comes from uncultured Thiotrichales bacterium, assembly GCA_938041655.1. Classification (GTDB taxonomy): domain Bacteria; phylum Pseudomonadota; class Gammaproteobacteria; order CAZUMV01; family CAZUMV01; genus CALIRD01. The sequence continues at coordinate 21,738 of CALISW010000139.1, forward strand.
GACCGGTGCATTTATCCTCCGAGGTAAACCGAGCAATCTGCAGGGCGGCATTGACTGCCTCCTGGATAGCCCCCTTAGACAAATCTGATGTACTCGCAGAACCTTTACACTGATTTTGATAAACGCTGATTGAAAGCTGTTGCGAGCGATGAAATTCAAGCGTCTCAAGTTCCTGCATACGGCAGGCCACAGTTTGGCCATCATCAATGCTTGCCGTGGCGGCAGCTTCAGCGCCAGCCGCTTTTGCAAACGATAATGCTTGCTCGACTGCATCGGTGACTTGTTGGGTTTCTTTCGCGCGGCTCATGCTTCAGTACCGCCGACGGTTATCTGATCTATTTTCAAGGTAGGTTGACCAACTCCTACTGGCACACCCTGACCTTCTTTACCACACACACCCACACCGCTATCAAGCGCAAAGTCATCACCAATCATACTAATTCTTCCCATCGACTCCGGACCATTGCCAATCAAAGTTGCACCTTTAACCGGTGTGGTCACTTTGCCATTTTCAATCAAGTAGGCTTCAGATGCTGAAAACACAAACTTACCCGAAGTAATATCAACCTGACCGCCAGCGAAGTTAACCGCATACAATCCTTTATCTATCGACTCGATAATTTCCTGAGGGTTATGTTCGCCCGCATTCATATAGGTGTTAGTCATTCTGGGCAATGGCAAATGCGCATAGGACTCTCTTCTACCATTACCGGTTAAAGACATATCCATTAATCGGGCGTTCATACGATCCTGCATATAATTCACCAGGATGCCATCTTCGATCAATGTCGTTGCCTGGGTTTTGGTACCTTCGTCGTCCACACTTAATGAGCCTCTACGCTCTTCCAGAGTGCCGTCATCTATAACTGTTACGCCTTTGGCAGCGACTTGTTCACCAATACGTCCACTGAAAGCCGAGCTACCCTTACGATTGAAATCACCTTCAAGACCATGACCCACCGCTTCATGCAGTAATATTCCCGGCCAACCAGGGCCTAGTACAACCGGCATACCACCCGCTGGTGCACCTACAGCCTCAAGATTAACAACAGCCTGACGCACCGCTTCTTTTGCATAAACAGACGTCAACTTGTTATCAATAAAATGCTGATAACCAAAGCGACCACCACCTCCATAACTGGCTTGTTCTCTTCGTCCGTTTTCTTCAACTATGACACTGATATTCATTCTTACTAGAGGACGGGAATCTGCAACCAAATTACCAGCTAGCGTGGCCACCAGAATGTTTTCATGAACGCATGAAAGACTGGCCGTCACCTGCTTGACCCTGCTATCAGTTTCTCTGGCTATAGCATCCATTTCTCGCAACAGCGCGATTTTGCCATCTTCGTCCATGCTACTGAGCACATCTTTGGCTTGGTATAAGGGTGTGATTTTCTCGTTCTGATGCCAGTTAGGCAGGCTGCCGGACTGGCCCGCCTTAACGATTGCTCTGGCATTGCTTGCAACTTCAGTCAGCACCGACATATCAATCTGATCTGAATAAGCAAACCCGGTTTTCTCGCCACTGATAGATCGCATCCCAATACCACTATCGAGATTAAAGCTGCCTTCACGAATGATGCCATCTTCCAATACCCAGGATTCGTGCCTGGCAGCTTGATAATAAATATCGGCATCATCAATATTCGGGCCAGACAATATCCCCATTAGTTGCTGCAGATGCTGCTCAGTGAGCGCAGCCTGCTGCAGTAAGTCGCTTGTGCTTACAGTATCTTTCATAAGTTTTCCGTATTTACTTCAGGTACGACAAAGCCTAATCACCTTCAAACAGGTTTTCTTCTTCATCATCAATTTGCTGTATTTTAATTTGCTCAATATCCGGCTCTTCCCAGCTGCCACCAATTGTATAACTTTGCGTAATACTTTTGTTGAAATCTACACCGGCACCGCGGGTAACTTTATCCAGCAGATAAACCAATGCGCCAGTCTGAGGACCCGCGATCAACGTAGTTGCTAATGGCACAGTAGAGGTAACATTTGGCACCACCGACAAATCGAGCGCATAGGTTTTTCTAAACAGATCTGTACTACCTGCCAGATCCATATTTGCCGAGTCACTTTCTATAGACATAGAGTCCAGTGACGCCACGCCTTTCTCGATTGCCACTCGCCCTGACAACTTTTCATAGTGCAGACCTTCTCCGGCAACATCCTGAAACTGCAAGCCAATCCTTTTAGGCAGGGAGTCAAAGTTTATCAAACCAAACACCCGCGCCAGGCCAGGCTCAACATCAGCCAAACTCCCCTGCCTTAAAGTAGCACTCAAAACGCCAGAGAGCGTTTCAAAATCAATTTTGTAAGGAGCCCCTTGCCAACTGACATCTGCGTTCAATACACCCTCACCAGCACGCATGTTTTTACTGACAGCCAAATCTGACAGCAACGAGCCAAAGTCACTTCCTTCAACCTTCATTTCAAGCTGTGAAACTGAGCTATTTTGCCCAACCTCGTTCCAGTTACCGATAATATTTGTGGTTATACCATCGCGCAGTAAATCCAGTTGTTCAATCAGCATGCCTACCGGCTTGCGCGTACTGAGTAGTTTTACCGAGCCCAAATTTTTCTTGTTGTACACGAATTCCTGAACCGAAAAATCAAGCCCGGGAATTGACTTAGGCGATACCTGACCTTGACTCTCACCTTCACTACTTTCAACGTGGAGCCGCTCAAGCTCTGCAATTAATTTATTCTCTTCACCCAAATCATCTGGGATGCGCATTGTTCCTGCAATGCTTTCGCTTTCAAGCTCTACATCCCAATACGAATTATTGCTGTTTAGCTCCAGATTCACATTCCTGAAATTCTGGCCGCCAAAAGCCAACATATCGAGCGAGGTATTTACGTACAACGATGCTTTTGAACCTGCTATTTTTTTTCCACTCAAGTTTTTAACCGTTGAGATCCAGCTTTGTAAATCAACCTCACCACACGCACCGATCAAACGATAGCCACTAGCTGGCAAACCCGGTTGATCTTGACCGCAGGTAATAGACATTCTAGGAATACTAAAATTACCTCCGTTACTCGTGAGCTCTATCGCCGCATTCAAGTCAGAACCATAGCTAACCTGTGCCAGACGATTATCCCCGGTAAGCTGCGTTTCAATTTTCACCTTGCGCACTGCATCCATTTGTTTGCCGACCGGATCTGGCAAATCAAGCTCAGTACCTAATAACTGAGATGACAACACCAGTTTTTGCTGAACACCATTCGCAGCATCCTGACGCGATGGCAAAATCACAGTACCGTTCCATAAAGCGTCACCACTAGTAATTGCAGGCAACAATTTATTGTCTGGCAACAACTCTTCAACCGCCATTCGACCAGAAACATTTATATGAATTTCCCGATCTTGTTTGGTTACTATAGATCCAACTACCGGCTTGCCCCTGAACCGAGCCCTAATGTCAGATGCATCAAACGAAGATCCGTTAAAAGATAGCACCCCTTTCGCATTTAAAAACTCAATATCATTGGCAGGCAATGCCAACAGGTTATCCTTGAAGTCAATGGTCCCTTTTATCACTGTTGAATTACTAGCACGCATTTTCCCCAGCGGCACTTCTATCTGCAAACCCAGCTCGACGTCACCATCGGTTTCGACTGTGTCGAGAAAAGGAAGGATTTTTGAACCGAGTTTTGAGTTTTCCAGATACTTAATTCCACCAACTGCAGTTCCTTTTGAGCGGGTATCCAGTTTCACAATGGACTGAAAGTAGTTTTCAATACCAACCCAGCCTGAAGTAATATTACTATCGTGCACTTTACCGCTATCGAGATCGGCTTTTAAGCCGTAATCAGTAAACGTAACCAAGCCACTAACATCAGTTATATCCGGGTAGTCATTCAAGTAGTGAACCGTGACGCCACTCGCGTATACCGTGCCTTTTAGTTTTAACTCACGTTCCCGGAAAGCTGACTTACTCAAGGGGCCATTGATCGAGAAATCCAGGTTATCCCCACGACCACCTATAATGCCTTGCTTAATCCAACCCCTGACTTTGGGCTTGAGGGTTTGAGGCAAGTATTTAAAAGAGCGATCCAGATCAACACCTGGCGAACTCATTTGCAAATCAATGATAGCTGGTGATCCTTTAGCAAGGATCATACTGCCTCCACCTGAAACAGAGAGGTCAGAATTGACCATATTCAAACTTTTAATATTCAGCTCAACATTGCCGTCAGCATTTTGCCATTGCAACTCGGTTTCAAATTGATCAGCTTCGAGCACCTGGTCAAATAAGGTTTCACTGGCAAAAGTCATCTGATCAGAAGTGACGAAAGCCGTACCAGAATCTGTACCTACTTTAAAACTTCCGGAAAGCTGAGCTATCCCGGGTAACTTATTACCTTGCTGCCACTTAAGTTCACTAAACTCACCTGAAGCAATGTAGTCTATGACATCATTATCAGTAACAGCGCTGTAGCTGATACTAAGATTATGAATATTTCCTTTTGGTTGATTGATTTCCACATACTTATCAAGCTCTATCGCTGCAGGATTAATCGCACTCAATAATAAGCAGGCACTCTCAACATCTAAAAAATCGACGTTCATAGAGAGGCCTTTGATTTCCTGATCTGTAACCTGGAAATTCACACTGTAACCGGAATCAGGCCAGATTTTGCCATCAGCTACAAGATCCAGACCCTCTGAATTTATTAGCCACTGCCCTTGTTCAACGTTAATATCGAATTTGGTTTCCAGCTTTTCGAGCAACACATCCTTTTGTGCTGCACTCGATTTCTTCATATCAAGAATTACATTTGAAAGAGCCAAATCTGCTTGTGCCTTGAGAGTTTCATCTCCCTGCCACTCTCCCCAAATTACAAAACGTGCATCTCCTTGATCAAGCTGCATCGGTACATCACCGGCCAACTGCAAAGGAAGCCCTGCTAGTTTAAGGTCATTCGTAGAGGCGGAAAAATTACCTCGCCATTGGCGATATTCTTGAAGCGGTCCTTTAACATCGATCGCTAATTCAACATCAGAATCTATACCTTCCGGAAGTGTTACCGTTCCGTTTAATGCCAACGCATTTTGTGAGATGTATACATCCATCTCATCGGTGTGCAATTTGTAACTCAACCCAAGTGGCGCATCATTCCAATAGACCTCAAGATCCTGTACCTGAAAGGTTAGGTTATTAAGAATATCGAGACTCTGCGTGCTCTGGGATCGATTCTCACTAAAATCAAAGCCACTGACGATAAAACGACCATCAATAGTTCGATCTACCAGGATTCGACTACCGCGAAGAATTACTTTTCTAGGTATCCACTCTTGCTTTAGTGCACTGGACAGCATGTCGAGGGTGATATCCATGCCCTCAAAACTCATTTCCGGCTGATCTCCGGCCTGGTCATAAATGACCAGATCCTTCAAACGTGCCGTTGGAGTGATGCCGTCTACGGTAAATTCAAGGTTACCAATTCTGACCGGGCGACCAATTAACTGGCTGACAGCATGTTGAATATTATCCGTGTACTTGCCTCCCATAGGAGCCAACGTTCGCAATGCCGCCACACCCAATGCACCCAGCAACAGGAGTATGACAAGCAACAGAACCAGGATTGAAATTCCTTTTTTTACAATAAGTTGCATAGCTAACTTAGTGTACTTTTACATTGGCACAACATCAAAGTTTTCCTGCGAATATTGAGACTCGACCTGATATTTGATCGGTATATCGATAAAAGATTCCAATTCAGCCAAACTAGATGATTCATCATCAATTAAAAGCTCGATAACCTCTTCTGACGCCAACACCAGTAATTGGCTGGCATCGTACTGTCGCGCCTCTCTCATAATCTCCCGAAATAGCTCATAACAGACCGTTTGTGCCGTTTTCACATAACCACGACCACCACATTCTGAGCAAGACTCACACAACACATGACCGAGACTATCTCTGGTGCGTTTACGTGTCATCTCAACCAGCCCTAACTCTGACAATCCAATCACATGTGTTCTGGCATGATCTTTAGACAGTGCTTTATCCAGGGACAGCAGTATTTGTTGTTGATGCTCTTCATCTTCCATATCAATAAAGTCGATGATGATAATGCCGCCAAGATTACGCAAGCGCAGTTGACGCGCTATCGCAACCGTAGCTTCAAGGTTGGTTTTAAAGATAGTTTCTTCCAGACTGGTGCTACCGACAAACCCACCTGTATTCACATCTACTGTAGTCATCGCTTCGGTTTGATCAATAATCAAATACCCACCAGACTTTAAATCAACTTTCGGTTGAAGTGCTCGAGCGATTTCATCCTCAACACCATACAGATCGAACAATGGCCGCTCACCAACATAATGCTGAACCTTATCAATATGCTCTGGCGTTATTCTCTCGGCAAAATCAATTAACTTATCGAATGTCTCTTTTGAATCAACACTAAATTTTTCTATGTCTGTCCCTACCAAGTCACGCACAATTCTTTTAGGTAGCTCAAGATCGCTGTATATGCAGTCTCCTGACTTTGCTTTTTTGGCACGCTCTTCTATCGCTGTCCATTGACGGTTGAGATATTCTATATCCAGCTGCAACTCTTCGCTGGAGCAACCTTCTGCAGCGGTGCGCACGATCAAACCATGCTTGCTGTTCTGATTGAGCGATGCTGATAATTGCTCGAGGCGTTCACGCTCCTCAGCGTCTTCAATTTTAGTTGAAAGAGCAATGGTCGCATTGTCTGGCATTAAAACCAGATAGCGGGCGGGAATAGTAATTTGTGTTGTCAGGCGCGCACCTTTGGTACCCATAGGGTCTTTAACCACCTGTACAAAAATTCTCTGCCCCTCCGTCAACACCTGATTGATCGGGCGCGACTCTCCAGCTTCATTTTTAGCATCAGCCACATCAGACACATGTAAAAAAGCACCTTTCTCCAGACCTATATCAATAAATGCCGCTTCCATACCGGGTAACACCCTACTAACCGTACCCACAAACAAGTTGCCGACAGTGCCACGCTTCTGTTCACGCTCAACAATCAGTTCCTGCAAGGTTCCGTTTTCAAGAATAGCCACTCTGGACTCGGTGGGGGTTATGTTGATCAATACTTCTGTCGTCATGAATAATCTCGACTCATTGCTTCACTAATCAGCTCGCTGGTTTCATGCAATGGCAAGCCCATAACCCCACTATAGCTACCATTGATATGGGTTACAAAAACAGCACCTTTACCCTGAATCGCATAACCGCCCGCCTTGTCTGCTGGCTCTCCAGTGGACCAGTACTGTTCGATGACTGCAGCGGATAATTCACGAAAGGTAACTTGTGTTTTACTCAACTGGCCAGAATTCCAGCCATCAAACGTGCAGGCGACGGCCGTTAATACCTGATGCGTTTGACCCGATAATAAATTCATCATACGCACAAAATCAGCTTCACTGTCAGGCTTGCCAAATATCTCGTCGCCCAGCACAACACTGGTATCTGCCGCGATTACCAATACGTCTGGTAGCTTCAATGCTTCAGCTTTTTCAGACGCCATGCGTGTGACATAAGACTCAGGATTTTCCCCCGCCCGAACACTCTCATCGATATCTGCAGGCACCACTTCGGGAGTAATGCCGATTTGCTGCAGCAACTCCAAACGACGTGGTGACTGTGAAGCCAACACTATTCTGGATGGACGCACTTCAGGCACGATGGTAGGGATGATTATTTAAAATTGACTGGGCTCGATAGAGTTGTTCAGCGACCAGTATACGCACCACTGGATGTGGAAAGGTCAGATTGGAAAGCGACCAACGCTTTGACGCGCGCTGCAAACATTGCTGATCAAGGCCATCAGCTCCTCCAATTAATAAAACCACATCGCGCCTATTGTTCTTCCAACCCTGCAATTGAGCGGACAGCTCTTTGGTTGACCACGGCTTGCCCCGTTCGTCTAATGCGATTACATCAACCTGATCTGGAATTGCCTTGAGGATTAATTCGGACTCTTTGCGCTTACTGGTAGCTGCATCCACTTTTTTACTATTTACCGCTTGAGGCAACTCTATCAAGTCCAGCTTCACATCTGAGGAGAGCCGCTTGGCATATTCTTGATAGGCCGTGTTTACCCAGTCAGGCATTTTTTGACCAACCGCAAGCAAGGTAATTTTCACTGAGACTCCGGCGCAGCCACCTCATCAATAATCTCCTCCGTATCCCACAATTTTTCCAGATTGTAATAATCACGGGTTGAGGCAGTCATTATATGCACCACGATATCGCCAAGATCAACCAGCATCCAGTCAGAAACATTTTGCCCTTCGACACCCAGCGGATGATGATCCGCTTCTTTAGACCTTTCAACCACCTTCTCCAGCATGGCTTTGTTATGTCGACTCGAGGTTCCCGTCGCTATAACCATACGGTCGGTGATGGTGGTCTTCTCAGCCACGTCCAGCACTGTAATATCAAGCGCTTTAATATCTTCCAAAGCGTCAATGACCAGCTTTTCCAATTCTTCTATTTTCATACTCATCTATATCAATTCTCAATATATAAGCCATGCTTGGCTATGTAAGACTCTACCGCCTCGGGCACTAAATAACGTATCGATTTTCCTGCCTGCAAACGCGCCCTGACATCGGTAGATGAAACTTCGGTTCTACTGATCGGCACCTTGATAATCTTGCCTTGCTTGCTATCCAGTTGCTGCACCAACCTGGACTGCACCCAATCTTCCGGGAATGCTGCGAGCGAAAGGCGTGAGCCAGGCCTGCGCAACACGGCAATATTAGCCAACTTCAAAATACTCTTCCATCGATACCAGGATGGTAAAAATGAAAATGCATCTGCGCCCATCAGTAGGACTATGGGTTGGTCAATACGTTCGCGTAACAACATTAGAGTATCGTAAGTGTAAGACGCTTGTTTGCGCTGCAACTCCAATCCCTCGTACTTTAATCCGGCAATATCATTTATAGCTAATTTCAACATCGCTGCGCGCTGCCTGGAACTCACCCTTGGTTGCGTGCGATGAGGAGTAATATTCGCCGGCATCATCCTGACTTCACTCAGAGCAAGCTGATCGCGCACATCAATTGCCGCACGCACATGTCCAACGTGCACGGGATTAAACGTACCCCCGAACAAACCAATCACGAGATTTTCCTAAGCTCTGGTTTGACCATTACCCAACACAATATATTTTTGATTGGTCAAACCTTCCAGACCTACCGGCCCACGCACATGCAACTTATCAGTGCTGATACCAATCTCCGCACCCAGCCCGAATTCAAAGCCATCGGCGAAACGCGTGGAGGCATTAACCATCACTGTACTGGAATCCACTTCGGCTAAAAATCTCATCGCCAAGGTGTGATTCTCGGTAACAATGGCATCGGTATGATGTGAGCCGTATTTTTCGATATGCGCAACCGCATCATCAAAGTCATCCACCACTTTGATAGCCAGAATTGGCGCCAGATATTCTGTTGTCCAGTCTTTAGCGCTAGCCTTTTTCGCAGAACGTAAAATCTTGCGGGTGCGATCACAGCCCTTTAGCTGCACTTTATGTTTCTTTATAGCTTTCGCAAATGACCCCAGAAAGCGCCTCGCAACAGCTTTATGCACTAACAACGTTTCCATTGCATTACAGACACCGTAGCGATGCGTTTTCGCATTCAGAGCAATCTCACGAGCCATGTCCAGATCAGCATCTTCATCAACATAGACATGACACACACCATCCAGATGTTTAATCACAGGAATTTTGGATTCTTTACTGACCCGCTCAATTAGACTCTTGCCACCACGAGGGATAATTACATCGATACTATCGTCCATTTGCAGCATAGACCCTACTGCGCGCCGGTCTGTGGTCGGCACCACCTGAATAATATTCGCATCCAGCCCTGCCGCTTTTAAACCAGCACGAAGGCATTTTAAAATAGCCAGATTACTGTGCAGTGCTTCAGAGCCACCACGCAAAATACAGGCATTGCCTGACTTTAAACATAAGCCAGCAGCATCTGCGGTTACATTTGGCCGGGACTCATAAATGATGCCAATCACGCCTAACGGCACTCGCATTTTTCCAACCTTGATCCCGCTTTCCAGAAATTGCATATCAGATATCTGACCGACCGGGTCATCAAGGGTAGTTATTTTTCTCAAACCATCAGCCATGTTTTGTATGCGCTCATGATCCAGCTTGAGGCGGTCCAACATCGCTGCCTCCAAACCTTTGTCGCGACCAGCATCCAGATCTTTACTATTTTCTGCAATCAGGTGCTTGGCGCTTTTCAATAAGGCATCAGCCATAGCTGAGAGAGCATTATTACGCTGAGCAGTAGAAGCCACCGCTGCCGCACGGGCAGCCTTGCGCGCCGCATTGCCGAGGCGCCTCATTTGTTTTTCAATTTCTACTTTAGTCATAATTCTATACAGCACTGGCTTTAATAGTATCAACACCGGCTACGCGCAAACCGAGTGCCAGAATTTCATTCCAGACATCGCCCTTAGCCTGTCCTTTGGCTACCCAATCAAGACGACAAACATCACTAAGGATTTGATTGGCTTGTTCAGTACTAAGACGATTGGCAGCCTGCCTTACCATACTCTGTTGGGTGTTCCACAGACCTTGTAAAGCACTCTGTTCATCACCCCCGGTTGCTTGCGCTTCCTTGAGGGCCACGAGTTTGCGGAGTTTATCAGTCATCATCCACAAAATCTGGTTTTCATTCACACCTTCCTGGCGCAATCCGTCAAGCATTCTGACCAGGCGCGTTGCATTGCCTTGTAGAGCTGTATCAACAAAATCGAAAGGGTCATATCTGGCGCTATCGGTGATGGCCATACGCACCTGTTCCAGACTTAATTCACCCGGCTCGCACAGTAATTGTAATTTTTCTATTTCCTGCGAAGCGGCCAGCATATTCCCTTCAACGTATTCAGCCAGCAGCGGCACGACTCCGCGCTCACACTGGTAACCGCCTTGCTTGAACCTGGCATCTATCCACTGACTTAACTCTCTGGGGCGCAGCGGGTAGACATCAATACTGACACCAACCTTGTCTACTTGCTGAGACCACTTTTGTTTTCTGGTCCCGGCATCCAATTTCGAGGTTTGCAACAGCAAAACCGTATCAGGCCCGGCGCTTTCGCAATACTCGGTGATTGCTGCAGAACCTTCTTTGCCCGGCTTGGCTATGACCATGTGTGCATCGAGCAACTGCTTGTCACCAAACAATGACATCGACGCTGCACCGGCAACTATTTGTTGCCAGTCGAAACCTGCTTCAATATGGAATTTTTGAACTTCTGAAAAACCGACTGACTTTGCGGCAGCACGAATCAGGTCAGCGCACTCCTGTACCTGAAAAGGTTCATCGCCACTGATGCGATAAACGGGTGCGATAGATTTCTTGAGTTGTTGCTGTAGTTGCGCCGGCTTAATATTCATGCGCGATCAGTACTCGAGGAATGACGACCCACTAAATTGTCTCGGTACCCCATTCGGCCACCACCAATACCAAGCCTAGAATAATAGCGATTACTGCATAGATAAATTGCTGATGAATGAAAAAGTAAAAGCCGTTTACCATTAATGCCAAACCAGCAAAATAAAGCGAGATGCCCGGCACTAGATTATAGAGTCGTCTGGAAAGACCGGATTTAACCAGTTGAATGCCGGCTATTAGCAGAGCGATAAAAAAGACGACCCACATTACGGCAATCACCAGATGCTTGGCTGCATAGAGTGGGTTATTGTCGAGAAAATGCGTGAGCGTAGTGATAAGTATCGCGCCGCTTCCTATCAATCCAGCAGCAGCAACCACCGCTGCAACAATACCGCCCAGCATGGTCAACTTACTTCGTCCTTCCGAGGCCAGTTCCAGATTAGTGTCCGTATTCATATCATCTCCTCCGCAGCCTTATTCTAGCATGCCTTAATTATCGCGCACGCAGCTGTAAAAGCAGCGCATTTATCCACGCCTGCTGCAATTCAAGCTTGGTCTCAGTCTCTAACTGATCATTGCCCAAAGCGTCGTCAGGGTCAGCCACCAGATCCCTGCGCACCTCAACCTCACGCTCTTTAATTAACGTTTCACCGGCACTGCTGCGCAAGGAAATTTTGCTGCGTAGAAATAATGAATAATCCACACCTTGAGCCAACTTGTTAACACTTACCAGACGGCTTGAGCTGGTTGGATTCGACATTTTGAGTACCGAGCCAGCCTGCTCCAAATCATCGGTCACGATGATACCCTGATCATTCAAACTAGAAACAAGATTGCGCTTGAAATCGGACTGATCAGTTAAGCCGCTAATATATACAGCCCCAAGATCACTGCGAATCAAATCTCCGCTCGAACCACGCAATTGATAGCCGCATGCCGACAGCAGTAGCGTTATTACAATGACTGTGTTTTTTAGTTTCATCATCACCCAACCACTATGTTAACCAGCTTGTCTGGCACGACAATTACTTTACGTACAGTTTTTCCTTCAGTAAAACGCTGCGTATTCTCATCTGCCAAGGCAAGCGACTCAATCTCTTCTTTACTTGCATCTGCTGCTACCGAAATCTTTGCGCGTAATTTTCCATTTACCTGGACTACCATCTCTAAAGTGTCTTGAACCAAAGCCGACTCATCAACTTCTGGCCAGGGCGAGTTCATCACCTCATCGGTATGACCCAGTCCTTCCCACATCGCCTGAGCCGCATGCGGAATCACGGGCGCAAGCATCAAAACAATAACCTCTACAACTTGTGCTTTTAATGCCAGAGTAGCTTTCGATTTTGTACAATGATTCAATAACTCCATGCAGGCAGCAATGGCAGTATTAAATGTCTGACGTCTTTCTATATCATCACTGACTTTTGCGATTGTTTGGTTCAACTTGGTATTTAGTGTCTTACCATCTTCACCGAGTGTATCAATTTTTAGTGGCGGTATATCCGATTCCACTGATATAGCATGCACCTGTTTCCACAAGCGTTTGATAAATCGATGCGCACCTTCAACACCCGAGTCTGACCATTCCAGTGATTGCTCGGGTGGTGAGGCAAATAACATAAACAAACGCACTGTATCTGCTCCGTATTGCTCGAGCAACGGCTGAGGATCTACCGTATTACCTTTTGACTTGGACATCTTGGCACCGTCTTTAAGTACCATACCCTGGGTTAATAACCGCTTGAATGGCTCATCAACCTTGAGCATGCCGGCATCACGTAAAAGCTTGGTAAAGAAGCGCGCATATAAAAGATGTAACACGGCATGTTCGATACCACCAATATATTGATCTACTGGTAACCAGTAATTCGCGCGCTCATCCAGCATCTGTTCACTATTATCAACACTACAAAAGCGAGCGAAATACCATGAGGATTCCATAAAGGTATCAAAGGTATCCGTCTCTCTTTCACCGGTCTCGCCTGGCAACTCAACTTTAGCCCACTCCGGATCAGACTTGAGTGGTGAGTTAACCCCGTCCATCACGACGTCCTCAGGCAAACGCACCGGTAGGTCATCAGCTGCTACCGGTTGTTGCTCACCATTGGCCAAATTGATCATGGGGATGGGCGCACCCCAGTAGCGTTGGCGTGAAATTCCCCAGTCACGCAAACGATAATTAACCTGCTTCTGACCAATCCCTTTTTCTTCAAGCAGAGCTACTATAGTCTCAATTGCCTGCTCGGATGTTTGGCCATCATAGTCGCCTGAGTTTATCAAAATACCTTTTTCGCCATACGCAGCATCAGCAAGATCAACTTGCTCGCTTTCATTTGCAGATCTAATAACCTGCCTGACGGGCAAATCATATTTTTTGGCAAACTCATAATCACGTTGATCATGCCCGGGCACGCTCATCACTGCCCCCGAGCCGTAGCCCATGAGCACAAAGTTAGCCACCCACACCGGTATCACCTCGCCGGTCAATGGATTGGTGGCAGTAATGCCTGTGTCCAGACCTTCTTTTTCCATGGTGGCAATATTGGCTTCTGCCACAGCTTGTTGTTTACAGTTATCAATAAACTGCTGCAACGCAGGGTTGTCTTTAGACAATTCCAATGCAATAGGATGCTCGGCAGCAATCGCCATATATGAGGCACCGTATAACGTATCTGCTCTGGTAGTATACACCTCAAGCTCATCAAGGCCGGCGATCGGCTCAGTCAGGGCAAACTTTAGCTGCACACCTTCAGATCGACCAATCCAGTTGCGCTGCATTGTTTTAACTTCTTTAGGCCAGTGTTCGAGCTTATCCAGATCGGCTAGCAACTCATCGGCATATGCCGTGATTTTTACAAACCATTGCGGAATGGCGCGACGCTCTACCACAGCGCCGGATCTCCAACCACGACCATCAACAACCTGCTCATTGGCGAGTACGGTTTGATCAACCGGGTCCCAGTTAACCGTTGCCATTTTTTTATAGACCAAACCTTTTTCAAACAGCTGGGTAAAAAACCATTGCTCCCAGCGATAATAATCCGGATCACAAGTTGCCAGCTCCCGATCCCAGTCATAACCGAGGCCGAGTGCGCGCAACTGGTCTTTCATTTGCTCTATGTTTTGGTAAGTCCATTTGGCTGGCGCGACTTTATTTTTAATGGCCGCATTCTCGGCGGGCAATCCGAAAGCATCCCAGCCCATGGGTTGTAGAACGTTCTTGCCACGCATGCGCTGGAATCTTGAAATGACATCGCCGATAGCATAATTACGCACATGACCCATATGCAGCTTGCCACTGGGATAGGGAAACATGGACAGGCAATAAAATTTTTCTTTATCAGCGTCTTCGACCGCTTTAAAGCTATTATTTTCTTGCCAGTACTGCTGGACGCTGGCTTCTATTTCTGCCGGTCGGTACTCTTCCTGCATCTGCTTTACAATCCCGTATTTCCCTCAATAGTCAGGCAAGCATAACAGCCCGCTTATGCCGGAAACAACAGGCGATTTATAGTTGTATTATTGGTTTACAGGGAATACTACGGATAACATTTCTAGGCAGCCATCTCGCTAAGGGGCTTTGGCTTGGCGATGGCATAACCCTGTACATAATTGACCCCGATTTGGGACAGTTTCGCACGAATTTCAGCAGACTCAACATATTCGGCAATAGTGTATTTTTTCATAGCATGACCAATAGCATTGATTGAACGCACCACTTCTTCGTCGATACTGTCGTTCAGCATATCCTTGACGAAGGAACCATCTATTTTCAGATAATCAACCGGAAGGCTCTTAAGATAATCAAACGATGACATACCGGTACCAAAATCATCCAATGCAAATTGACAGCCCTTTATCTTGAGGCTGTTTATAAATCCCATCGCTGCATTCATATTCGCAATAACTGAATTTTCGGTTAACTCAAAAATAATCTTGCCTGGGTCTACCTGGCTATCTTCAAAACACTGCTCTACAAAACCAAGGAACTCGGCATCACATAGTGAAGAACCATCGATATTTATCGCCAATCTTGCACCACGCAATAGGCCCAGGTTCAAGCCACACCAACGCAGCGAATGCTTGATTACCCAACGATCAAGACTCGGCATCAAACCGTAGCGCGTAGCAGCAGGGATAAAATCGCCGGGCATAAAATAACCGCCATCTTTATTGATCATACGTACCAGTACTTCATAATGTGCGGCTATGTTTTGTCCATCAGGGATTATTCCAGTGCGCTCTATTGGCTGGTAAAAGAGCTCGAATTCATTCTCATCGAGCGCGGCCTGAACCCGTGAAAGCCATTTTACCTGGCCTCGTTGCCTGGACATTTCTTCACTATCACTGCGATAAACCCGTACGGACCTACCACCACTTTCTTTGGCCAGATAACACGCTGTATCAGCCTGTGTCAGAGCTGACTCTGCATCCATATCAGGGCCTAATTCAACCACACCAACACTGGCACCTAAAGCAAATACTTCCTCGCCAAATGTAAATCTGTTCTGTTCAATTTTTGCTACGAGGTTTTGCATAACCTTGACGCCATTCTCTAGCTCGCAGTTACGTAGAATAAAGGCAAATTCATCACCACCGAGTCTGGCAACCGTATCGCGCTGCCTGACGGTTGAGCCGAGTAATTGAGCCACCTGCCGCAATATTTCGTCACCAGCGGTATGACCCGATGTATCGTTGACCACCTTGAAACGATCCAGGTCCAGAAAACAAAGTAGATAACTTTGATCCTCGCGCTCAATTGCCTTGAGTACGTCGTCTAGCTGGTATTTGAATTCAGGTCGATTAAAGAGCTTGGTCAGCTCATCCTGTGTTGCTTGTCGTGACAACTCTTTTTCCAGTTCCAGCCGCTCGGAAACATCTCTGACAACGACCACATAGCCGGTCAGTTGCCTTGACTCATCATGCATTTCGGCTATTGACTCTTCGATGAATCGTTCTTGACCATCTCTGCGCTGCATTCGGCTCTTGCGCTTGTGAAACTTTTCTTCTCGATTCGCCATACTTGATGTGCCTGTTGCTTCAACAGCACGCCCAAATTCATTTTTAATCTTGATTATCTCGGCCAGGTTTTTACCGACGGCATCTCCCATCGACCAGCCAGTTAATGCTTCAGCTGCCGGGTTTAAATACTTGATAGAACCATAAATATCGGTAGTTACTACACCATCGGCTATAGACTGAAAAGTAACTGTTAATTGTTCTTTTTGTTCGTTGAGCTCAACCACATGCTCATTAACACGACGCTGAAGATCTTCTCGATCTGCAGTGATGACCGCTTCAGCTTGAGCATTTCGTAGCAGCACATAACTCGCAATAACCAGACCCAACATCAAAATAGCGAAAAGCAGAGGTTTTTGTATGGTCAGGACATTGGCAAAACTGCTAACACCGTCAGCCGCTCCTTTACTCATATTCTGGTTATAAAACTTGGTCAGATTAACCACGCTATCCAGCACCGAAATTTCAGAAGGCATCCAGTCAGTCAGCATAAATGATTGAGCCTCGCTTACCTGCCTTTCCTTGATCAATGTGATCAATTGCTGGTCAATCACGGCTGCCTTATCCAGTTGCTGCTTAATCTCCGAGATTAAATCTTGCTCATATTGAGGCAACAGCTCATCACCTCTTAGTAGATCGAGCAATATCTGATCCTGCTCTGCGAGCCTCATGTATTCTTCGGATAGTGCCTCGAGCTCTACTTGGTTATAGACGTTAGAAATACCCTGTAAAGTATTGATTTTATTCTGTGTGTGACTATGTAGCGCTTGACTAGTGATGGTCTTTTGGGAGTATTCTGTAGTGACCATGTCAATATCCCGCGTAATCTCCGTCATACGGGTAAGATTGATATAGCCAGCCAGCATCGCCAATGCCAGGATTAACAGGAATCCAGCACCTAAAAGGAAGCTATTCGCTGAGAGTAGCGATTTAAAAACATGCTTTATTTGCATAGTTTTTTATTTAATTCAGTAGTTTAAGTCCACTTATTGATGTATTTAAATACAAATGGACGCATATAAGCAATGACCTTATCGGATATTCCCACAAAACACTGTGATGAGTATCTTCGATCTGAATTAATCTAATCCCCTATCTTTCTTGGCGTTACAGCGCTGAACGCATAAACTACCCGCCCGAACGCAATAATTTTCCATTTATGAGCATTGCCTTATTTGATCTAGATAACACCCTTTTGTGTGGTGACAGCGATCATTTATGGGGTAAATTCCTCTGCGATAACGACCTTGTAGACAAAGAACTTTATGGCACGGAAAACGACCGCTTTTTTGCAGAATATCAGGCCGGGACACTGGATATCGTTGAGTACAACGAATTTTGCCTGAAGCCACTTACTGAGCATAAGCTTGAGCAATTGCATGTCTGGCGTGATCAATTTATTGAGAGCGTGATTGCGCCAGTGGTGTTAGATAAAGGTTCTGAAACCATCAATACGCATCGAAATGCCGGCGATACAATACTAATAATAACGGCAACCAACCAATTTGTTACCTCACCTATCGCTGCCATGCTCAATGTAGATGGCTTGATCGCGACCATGCCTGAAACAATTAATGGTGCCTATACTGGCAAACTCACCGGTACTCCCTGCTTTCAGGAAGGCAAAGTGACTCGCTTGAATGAGTGGCTTGATCAAACTGGAGAGTCTCTAGTGGGTAGTCATTTTTACTCTGACTCAATCAACGACTTGCCACTGCTTAAACAAGTCGAAACACCTGTCGCTGTTGATCCGGATGACAAACTTCTTCAACATGCTCGCGAGAATAGCTGGCAAGTCACTTCATTCAGAGGCGACAGCTTCCCCCACTCATCATGAGCAATCAATTATCTATTCAGGGTCTGCAATGCGAACGTGGAGAACACATCCTGTTTAGTGATCTGAGCTTCACCGTCAAGTCCGGCAAAGTCTGTTTTGTAAAAGGGTCTAATGGCAGTGGGAAAACCACCTTGTTACGCACTATTGCTGGCTACACTCAACCTTACGCAGGCAAGATCAACTGGAACGATCAGGCAGCAACGCTGGCAAACCCTTCCTATACACAATCCTGTCGGTATGTCGGGCATCAAAACGGTTTGAAACAGGGGTTGAGTGCACGCGAAAACCTTGAGTTTTTTCAACAACTCTATGCTCTCGAGAAAACCACAGATAACTTTACAAGTGTTCTGAAAAAACTTGACATTGAAAATAAAAGCCAGTTGCCTGTGCGCAACCTTTCACAAGGACAACAGCGCAAAGTCGCATTGGCTCGACTCCTGCTAGGATCAAGTGATTTGTGGATACTTGATGAACCATTCACGTCACTCGACCAGACTTCACGCGCAATAATTGAAGATCTAATGCAACAACATTTAGATCAACAAGGCGCCATTTTACTGGTTACACATGAACCCCTGATGAAAATCAGTTCTGAACAGATAAATGTGATTGAGCTTGGTCATGAGTAGCACAATCTTTCCGGTACTCAAGCGGGACCTGCTGCTGGCATACAGAAATAGCACTGACATTGTTATTAGTCTGTTTTTCTTTATCGTTGTGGTTGCCCTTATTCCCATCAGCCTCAATGAGACTGAATCAACTTTACCGCGCCTGGCCCCAGGTTTGGTCTGGATTGCAGCATTGCTGTCCAGCATCCTCTCTCTGCACCGGTTGTTTGCAGAAGACCATGCTGATGGGTCACTGGATCTATTACTCAGCTCAAGCTCAGTCTATCAATGTGTACTGGCAAAAATCGCGGCTCATTGGTTGGTTACGGGTTTACCCCTCACACTAATCTCTCCAGTAATAGGACTGGCCTACAACCTGCACGGAGAGCAGCTCAGCACACTGTTTATAAGCTTGTTAGTGGGTACCCCGGTACTGAGCTGTATTGGCGCTATTGGCGCCGCCATGACGATTGGGCTACGCTCTGGCAGCAGTTTAATCGCCTTAATCGTTTTACCATTGAACATACCCGTTATGGTCTATGGATCCGCCGCTGTTCGAGCCAGTATTAACAGCCCCGATAATGTCATGACATACTTGTTATTACTGACCGCTATGCTGATAATTGCACTGGTATTCGCGCCACTAGCGACTGCTGCCGCTCTAAAAATTTCAAATGATTAAGGCACTATGAGTTTCAATTGGTTTAAATATTCTTCACCCGCTTCATTTTATGGAATAAGCCATTCCATAATTAAAGCTGCCTCCATTATTGCGGTGATCCTGTGCCTGCTAGGTTTGTACTGGGGCTTTGCTAAAACACCCAACATACTGACAGATCAAAAAGAGTATTACCGCATTCTGTTCGTCCATGTGCCGGTTGCCTGGATGTCAATGTGGCTCTATATAACTCTGGTATTCTGGGCTGTGATTGGTTTGATTTTCAACACCCGCCTCTCCTATATGATGGCGGCTGCAACCGCACCTACCGGCGCACTGTTCGCTTTCCTGACTATCTGGACCGGAGCCTTCTGGGGCAAAACCAGTTGGGGCGTCTGGTGGGACTGGGACCCGCGTATGACCTCGATGCTGATTCTGTTATTTATTTACATTGGCTACATCGCCTTACAAAACTCAATTACAGATACTCGCCGCGCAGACCGTGCCAGCGCTTTACTGGCTCTGGTAGGAGTGATTTGTATCCCGGTCATTTATTTATCCATCAACTGCCCTGACCCATACCAATGCGCAGCTTTACACCAACAATCATCGCTGAAAAAAATAGAAAGCAACATCCTGATCGCCATGTTCATCATGCTCTTTGCAACCTGGGCGTATTCATTTGCTGTCATTACCCATCGACTTCGCTCAATCATATTGGAGCGTGAAAAACGAACCCAGTGGGCGCAAGACATAAGCAAGGACATGACATGAAAGAACTCTTTGCCGCCGGTGGTTACGGGTTCTATTTATGGATGAGCTATGCCGCCGTCTTTATAGGCATTCTACTTGAAACTCTGGGTCTGCGAGCACGCTTCAAACGTGCGTTAAACCAACTACGTATGCGACGAGCTGCAAAATGACACCACGACATAAAAGAATTGGTTTTGTCATCATCGGCTTATTAGCCATATCGGTAGCTGCAGTGCTGGTAGTAACAGCCATGCAAAGCTACACCAGCTATTTTTATAACTCGACACAAATAGTCAATAATGAAGCTCCGGTTGGCAAACTGATACGCATAGGCGGCATGGTCAAAGAAAACTCTATACGACGTGAACCAGGTGAACTTGAGATGACATTTATCGTCACTGATATGAGCAATGAAGTTACCGTGCGTTACAGCGGGATCGTACCTGACCTATTTAAAGAAGGTGGCGGCGCTGTCGCCAGAGGCGAGCTCAATCAAGCCGGCGAATTTATAGCCGAAGAAATCATGGCCAAGCATGATGAAAGCTATATGCCGCCTGAAGTAGCAGAGCTGATGCAACACAATCAAGCAGACCAACAGTAATGAGTGCTGAACTAGGACAATTTGCAGTCATCCTGGCGCTAGTGCTTGCACTGGTGCAGGCCACCCTGCCTTTGATTGGTACTTTCAATGGTAATACCCGATTCATGCGCGTAGCGCACTCGACTGCATGGGGGCAATTCATCTTCCTGAGTCTGGCAATCGCTTGCCTTGCGCACGCCATGCTCAGCAATGATTTTTCGGTTCGCTATGTCGCTAACACTTCATCGATCGCATTACCTGAGATTTACAAAATTACGGCAATCTGGGGTGGCCATGAAGGCGCGCTGTTATTGTGGACCTTTATATTCTCAATCTGGTGCGTTGCCGTCAGTACCTTCAGCAAATCGATTCCACTGGATATGACGGCCAGAGTACTGGCTGTCATGGGTATGGTGGCAGTTGGTTTCTTACTCTTTATGTTGCTCACCTCTAGTCCGTTTGAACGACTAGCAATCGTCCCGGCAGATGGCAACGACTTAAATCCTTTGTTACAAGACCCGGGCATGATTATTCACCCGCCAATGCTATATGTTGGCTACTCAGGCTTTTCGGTAGCTTTCGCTTTTGCGATTGCAGCCCTATTGAGCGGACGCTTTGATGCTGCCTGGGCGCGCTGGTCTCGCCCGTGGACAACGGTTGCCTGGATCTTTTTAACGTTAGGCATCTCACTAGGCAGCTGGTGGGCTTATCATGAACTTGGCTGGGGCGGCTGGTGGTTCTGGGACCCGGTTGAAAATGCATCGTTCATGCCCTGGTTAGCCGGTACCGCGCTGATTCATTCACTGGCAGTCGCAGAGAAACGCGGCAGCTTTAAATCATGGACCATTCTGCTTGCGATCTCCGCCTTCTCTCTGAGTTTGCTGGGCACCTTTCTGGTTCGTTCCGGCGTACTCACCTCCGTACATGCTTTCGCCAATGATCCTGCACGCGGATTGTTTATTTTAGTTTTTCTATCTTTATTCATCGGTGGCTCATTAGCGTTATTCGCATGGCGTGCACCCGGCATAAATCGTGGCAGCCATTTTGAACTCGCCTCAAAAGAAACTGCCTTATTACTGAACAATTTATTTCTGGCTGCGTTAACAGCCATTGTGTTGTTTGGTACATTGGCACCACTAATCTATGACGCCCTCAATTTGGGCAAAATTTCAGTTGGCTTTCCATGGTTCAATTTAATGTTTGTGTTCATTACCCCACTGATGTTTGTACTAATGGGACTGGGACCGTTGATTCAATGGAAAAAACAAACCGGAGCAGAATTATTTAGCCGGGTTAAGTGGCTGGCATTAGGTAGCATACTTCTTGCAGTTGCCTGTGCTACTCCGTTATTCACACCAGCCTGGAGCTGGTTAACCGGATTGGGCACAGGTTTGGTAGCGTGGATAACATCTACTTCAATCAAAGCCTTGATCGAGCACACCAGTAAACGTAAAACTCTTGGATTTTGGCAGGATTTCTCAGGCAGGAGTAGAAGCTTTTATGGCATGCTCGTAGCTCACCTGGGCATGGCTATGTTGATACTCGGCGTCACTTATGTCTCGATTTACGACATGGAAAAAGATGTCAGCATTAGGCCGGGTGAAACCTATTCACTCAATGATTATAGTTTTCGCTTTGATGACATTCGTGAATTAACAGGCCCGAATTACACCAGTTATATGGCTGAATTCGAGCTCTATAAAAACAATAAACTAATCGGTAATTTGAGCCCCGAAAAACGGGTCTACAATATTCAAACCATGCCGATGACTGAAGCTAGCGTTAACACCGGTCTGATGCGCGATGTTTACGTCTCTCTCGGAGAACCATTGGGTGACGGCGCCTGGGCTGTCAGGCTTTACTACAAGCCGATGGTGCGATGGATCTGGTTGGGATCAATCTTCATGGCACTGGGAGGCTTGCTTTCAGTTACTGACCGTCGTTATCGACAAAAAGCACGCCATACTTCAACCAGCAATGAAGCTGTTATTAGCCAGGCATCATGAACCGTTTTCTCCCGCTTGTTATTTTATTAGTGCTGGCTCTTTTTCTGGGTCTCGGTTTACGAAAAGACCCGTCAATTGTGCCCTCGCCATTAATCAATCAACCTGCTCCGTCGTTTGAACTGCCTGAACTGCGTGATGTAAATAAGACAGTTACCAAAGAAACCTCCTTAGGAACACCCTATTTGTTAAATGTCTGGGCGACCTGGTGTGCGAACTGTCGCGTCGAACACCCAGTACTAATGCAAATAGCTAATGACGGCCGTATTCCAATCGTGGGTTTGAATTATAAAGATGATCGACCAGCCGCTTTACAATGGCTAACAGATTATGGTGATCCTTATCGTGATATTGCATACGATGAGTCTGGCAGGGTCAGCATAGATTTTGGTGTGTATGGAGCACCAGAGACGTTCTTGATTGATAGCGAAGGTAACGTTCGACACAAGGTAATAGGCCCTATATCGGTAGAGCTTTGGCAAGAGACTTTGCTCCCGATGCTGGCAGAGTTATAAACCGTATGAACCTGAGAACCACCCTTGCACTACTGCTACTTACATTTTCCTGTCAGTTATTTGCGGTCACCAATGAATTTGAATTTGGAAACCGGGTTAACGAACAACGCTATCTCTCATATATCAGCAAAATACGTTGCCTGGTTTGCCAAAATGAATCACTGGGGTCTTCCAGATCTGATCTGGCGATTGACTTGAGAAATGAAATCTACCGCCTGATGGCGCAAGGTCAGAGCAACGAGCAAATCGACGACTTTTTAGTTTCACGGTATGGTGATTTTATTCTGTATCAACCTCCGGTTAAGAGCTCGACCTTGATGCTATGGTTTGGACCCTTTGTATTACTGTTTGTATTATTGACATTGTTACTATTTCGTATAAAAAAAATGAAAAACCAGCCCACAACTCTATCGGCATCAGAACAACAGCAAGCACGTGAGCTGCTAAATCCCAAAGAAGATCAACATGACTAGCTTTTGGTTGATTGCAATTGTGATGATGGTGGTAGCAGTGGCTCTGACCGTATGGCCGTTACTTGGTCATGCTCTAAAAGGCTCAATTGATCGACGCCAACTTAATATCAGCTTGTTACAGGAACAGTATCAACAATTAGATCAGGACTTGGCAGATGGCATTATTGATAATGATATCCATGCCTCATCCAAAGCAGATCTTGAAGCAGCAATTCTCGCAGACAGCAAGACGCATGATCAACCCGCTACCCAAGCAACAAGCAAAGCAGGCATTACAGCGATAGCTCTTATTGTATTAATACCTATGTCTTCTGCATTTCTGTACAAGCAATATGGTAACCCGGCATTGTTAACTGCAAAACCCACTACCTCACCAACACAACAAGATGTCGAAGACATGGTATCCGGTCTGGCTGCAAGACTTGAGTCTGAACCGGATAATCTTGAAGGCTGGATCATGCTGGGCAAGAGTTACATGATGATGCGTCGCTACACAGAAGCTAAATCTGTATACAAACGCCAGCTGGACAATCACCCGAATGATATTAACTTCCTGCTTGGTTATGCCGATGCGCTAGCGATGGAAGCCAATGGTGTATTTACCGGTGAACCGTACCAGATCATTAAGAAAATACTGGAGCTCGAGCCAAAACACATTCAAGGTCGTTGGATGGCGGGCATGGCCGAAGAACAAGCTGGCAATACCGAACAGGCGCTCTCCTACTGGGAGCCCTTGCTGATTGATCTACAGCAAATCAGCCCCGACATGGCCGCTGAATTGCAACGCATGATTTCTAATATCAATCCTGTAGCGGGCAACGATACTGAACAAATCAATCAGACAGCCGCTAGTAAAAAGAGACTGAAAGTTAAAGTGTCTATCGACCCAGCACTGGCTAGTCAGGTCAAGCCAACTGACGTGTTATTTGTCTATGCCAGAGCAATGCAAGGCCCACCGATGCCACTGGCTATCCAGAAATTGAATGCGAACAATATACCTGATGAAATCATACTGGATGACAGCACCGCGATGATGCCGCAAATGCAGTTGAGTAACTTTACCGAGGTTAAGGTAGATGCACGTATTTCAGCCACTGGCTCCGCCACACCACAAAGCGGCGATTACTATGGTCGAATTGAAAATATAGAGGTTAGTGCCAATTCGAATTCAACATTATCAATAGTAATTGATAAGACCGTCGAATAGCGTTCAAGTCTGTAGCCACATTAAACGCAGGCAAAAAAAAGGTGGCCAATGGCCACCTGAAAAATAAACTGATAAACGAAACTGATAAAACTGGTGCTTTGGACTTGCCTCGGC
Organism: uncultured Thiotrichales bacterium; assembly: GCA_938041655.1. Classification (GTDB taxonomy): domain Bacteria; phylum Pseudomonadota; class Gammaproteobacteria; order CAZUMV01; family CAZUMV01; genus CALIRD01. The sequence goes on from CALISW010000139.1 coordinate 46,930, forward strand.
GTTTGTACTGCGTTAACTGATGGTTAGATATTGACGTAGATTGTCACTTTTGTACAGTACTGCATGAGGGTCGACGAGCAAATGATGTACGGGTCATTGTCAGTCCGTCAGAGGATGTCTATCAGGTC
>CALISW010000140.1 GCA_938041655.1 uncultured Thiotrichales bacterium
TGGTGATTTGTGCTTGCATCTTGCTATCGGCTCAAGCGCTTGATCAATATGTCTAATGCCAGAGCGCGATGACTAATCTGGTTTTTAAGTTGTGGCTCAAGTTCGGCGGCAGTGCAGTCGTGTGTTTCCAGCCAGAAATAAGGGTCATAACCAAAGCCGTGTTCGCCGCGAGCCTCTTCTATAATGACACCGTCCCAGTGCCCCTCGGCAATTATCGGCACCGGATCATCCGCGTGGCGCATGAACACCAGGCAAGCACGATAGCGAGCGGTGCGCTCGCTGGCAGGTGTGTCGGTTAGTTCAGCGAGTAGCTTGTTATTATTGTCATCATCTGTTGCACCGTCACCCCCAAAGCGGGCAGAGTAAATACCGGGTGCGCCAAACAGGGCATCCACCTCCAGACCGGAGTCATCGGCGATTGCCGGTAAGCCACTCTGTTCGCAGGCATTGCGTGCCTTTATCAATGAGTTTTCAACAAAGGTAAGCCCGGTTTCATGAACTTCATTGATATCAAGTTCAGCCTGGGGAACCAGTTCTATACCTACCGGTTTCAACATTTCTGTGAACTCACGAAGTTTCCCGGCATTGCCGGATGCCAATACGACTTTAGTGCTCATATTCTTGCTCATCTATTTGCTTGCCGCTGTGCGCAATAAATATTCCCGATAAAATAAGAATCAATGCAACAATCGCATTCAGCCCGATTTTTTCATTCAGAAAAATCACGCCTATCAACAAAGCCCAGATTGGAATGAAATAATTCATTTGTGACACAAAAGCAGGGCCTGCTGATCGCAATACACGATAGTATAAATAGGTTGCCAGCGCAGTGCACACCAGACCAAGAATGGCGACCGAGAGCACAGCGGATGCTTGCAGAGGAGTGCTTAACCATGGGTCATTAGCGCCCAGACTCACAGGTAATATGATTATTGAAGAAAGGCATAACACTGCAGTAGTGGTGAATAAATCATTACTCGGCGGCCGCAATTTAGCAACAATATTACTGATTGAGTAGCCGAGCCCGGCGATGAGAAATGCCAGCATGCCCCACAGTTGTGTATTGTCATTGGTGAGATTCAATTCCGGGGCCATCAGTATAAAGACACCGATAAAACCTCCACAAAAGCCCACTAATTTCCGTGGTGTTATATTTTCGCCGGGGATAAAAAAATGCGCCAGGAACAAGGTGGATAAAGGTACGATTGCCATCATCAGGCCGGCAATACCACTGCTCACAAATTGTTGTCCCCAGCTGATCGCAGTAAATGGCAAGACATTTCCAAGTACAGCCATGAGAATAAGGTAGACCCAGAGTTTGCGGCTTATATTTTGTAAGTGACTGGATTTGAGCGCCAGCACAATTAGCATCACTACTGCGCCTAGCAGCAGTCTTATAAATACCAGTGTGGCGGGTGGAAAGTTTTCAAGGGCAAGTTTTATACACAGAAAAGCGCTACCCCATACCACCACCAGGGTCGCCATGAAACCCCAGTCCAACCAGGTCGGTTTATTGCTCAACCGCTTAGTTCGGTAAAGATTTTGGCGCCCGCTATCCAGGTGCCGGCCGCAGAGCCCATCGTTGAAAAGAAAAATACCAGCAACACTCTGGATACCCGGTTTTTCCACCAGCCAGAGGCACTACTGATGTCATGCTTTAGATTATCAAAATCTTTAACCTGTGGTTTGCGGAAGTATAGTTCAATTCCGCCGGTCACCATGCCAGCACCAATGGTGGGGTTGAGTGAGGTCAAGGGTGCTGCTAAAAAGGCGCCAATCACTGTAAATGGGTGTCCGCCAGCGATCAGAGCACCTAATGCAGAGAGGCCACCATTGATTAATACCCAACTGGCTACCAGTGACCAGCCCAGGGCTGTGCTTTTAGAGAAGCCCAGAAAAAATCCGAACAACACTACGGCAACAATAACCCACGGAATGAATTTCAGGATGCTGGTTTTTTTAGCCAGGTGGTTGAGGCTGGCAATGCGTTCATTCAACTGGCTCTCAGCGGGTTGTTCGTCGCGTAGAGCGTGTAAATATTTTTCCATACCTGGCAGATGACCGGCGCCTACTACTGCTAATAATGCGCCAGGTTTATCAGTAGCCACAATGTGATAGATTTTATTCGCCATAAACTGATCACGTTCATCAATCAGTGGAGCGTATATTTCCGGCGCTTCATCTTTGAACTCACCAAAAGTCGATTCGAGTAAATCGCCCTGTTTAAGTTTTTCAATCTCTTCTTCTTCAACTTCTTCTTTACTCATAACGCTGGTGATTAAGCCAGTAAATAACAAAGCACGTTTCCACCATGGTACTGATCTATACACGCGTTTTAATGTCGTGCCTATCTCGCGGTCGATGAGATGTACTTTTTGATCGTTTTTTCCGCTGGCGTCCAGGGCAGCACGCATTTCAGCGCCAGGTTCAATGCCAAATTGCTCAGCGATACGTTGCTGAAAGGAGCTCAAAGCCAGGCTCGCCATGACCATCGGCGCTTTACCGTCACGTATGACCTGAAATAAATCCATTTCAGCCAAGCTATTGGGCTTTTGCAGGTTCTGAAAACGGCTGTCGCACAACTCTATGGCTACATCAGTGTACTCGCCGTTATTGAGCAATTCACTCACAGTCTCAGCGCTTTTTTTAGAAACATGCGCGGTACCCAGAACGCTTACATCAGTGTCATTGATGCGCATTTGTATCAGCGGTTCCTGAGAATCGGTTTCGATCATTATCTAACTGAGAAAGGCAAAGGCGATTTATACCGGTATGCATGCGATATTGCAAAGCGTTGAGTCACTATTTATGCATTCCTAATTTAATCTTTTGGTTAGTCTTACAATCGCGTAAAATCAGATGCAACGATATATTATATCAATGCGTATATATACACACCGATCCAGGAGTTGATCATTTCACAGCAATCATTTGCAGCACGTTTGCAAACTATCAATCAGCCAGATTTTCGTGAGGCACTCAATGGCCGCAGAATTGGTGTGGAAAAGGAATGTCTGCGAACTTCACCTGATGGTCAAATATCACAAACTCCGCACCCACATAAGCTTGGCTCGGCACTCACCCATCCACTAATTACCACAGATTTTTCAGAAGCGTTGCTGGAACTGGTTACCGAGCCACATGATTCGATTACCGGTGCCTTGTCTCAGCTCGAACTGATACACAAATATGTATATCAGCATATTGATGATGAATTACTCTGGGCCAGCAGCATGCCTTCCATTGTAGATGGTCATGACAGCATACCTATTGCCGCTTATGGCAGTTCTAATTCGGGGATGATGAAAACAGTTTATCGTCGCGGTTTGTCGTGGCGCTATGGACGTATGCTACAAGCGATTGCGGGCGTACATTTTAACTTTTCCTTACCTGAAGCGTTTTGGCAGCAGTTAAATGCGATTGAAGGCGATGGTGCATCCACCAAAGACTTTATGACCAACAACTACTTCTCCATGTTGCGCAACTTGCAGAGTATAAGCTGGTTGGTGCCGTATTTGTTTGGTGCTTCGCCGGCGATCTGCAAATCCTTTTTGTTGGGCGAAGAAAATTCAACCTTGTTAATGATGGGCGATGGCACCCGTTTTCAGCCTTTTGCTACCTCGTTGCGCATGGGTGATATCGGTTATCAGAATTCGCAAAGTGGTAAGCGCCGCATTGATATCTGTTTCAATAATCTGGACAGTTATTCCAGAACCCTGCAGGAGGCGATGAAAATCACCTCTGATGAATACGCGAAGATCGGTGTCAAGGTTGATGGTGAGTACAGACAGTTAAATGCCAACCTTTTACAAATAGAAAATGAGTACTACGCTTCGGTTCGCCCCAAAGCAGTGCCGTCACCCAAAGAAAAGCCGATTGATGCGCTGCATAATCAAGGCGTCAGGTATCTGGAGTTACGTTCGCTAGACCTAAATGTGCTGTCGCCGGTTGGTGTGACCGTGCCGCAAGGACGATTCCTGGAAGCAATGATGATTTATTCATTGCTCGAGCCGAGCCCGGAGCTGTCTCAATCCGAAATCATTGATATTGAAAAAAATCTGTTGGCTGTCGCTCATGGTGGGCGTGACCCTGAGATGATATTGCAGCGTGCGGGCAAGACGGTTAAGTTGAATGATTGGGCTAGACAGGTTCTTGATAAGGTTAAAGATATTTGCAGCATGCTCGATACCGATCGTGATGATTCGGCCTACATGGATGCCTGGCACAGGCAGGACGAGAAAGTTAAAGAACCCGGCGCAACACCATCAGCACAGGTGCTGGAAACTATGCTTGCCGAAAAAGAAACCTTCTTCGATTACACCCTGCGCATCTCTAATGAACACCGTGAGTACTTTAAGCAGCAATCTATGTCTGAAGAGGTGAGCGAATCTATGCGGGCTATGGTGGAGCAGTCGCATCTTGACCAGAAAGAGCGCGAAGCATCTGACGATAAAAACTTTGACGAGTATTTAGCCGATTACTTCGGCAGTTAAACCGCTACCAGTATTTTTCTGAAATTATTTGTCCGTGCTTTGAGCGCAGATGCTTGGTAATACCTGATTCTTTTAGCGCGACGGTCGTATCTTTAATCATATCCATGCTGCCACATAGCATTATTCGAGATGATTCCGGGTTTAAATCACAACCGGTTTCTGCAGCGAGCGTGCCGTTGCTGATGATCTTGGGAAAGCGCTGGCTGAGCGTGGTTTTTATTTTTTCCCGTGTGACAACAGGGATGTATTGGAAGCTCTTGTGTTCATCTGCGAGTTTAACCAGCTCTTCTCTATAACCAAGGTCTGCTTCGCGCCGTACGGCGTGAACTACTATAATTTTGCTAAATCGCTGCCATACATCAGCGCTGCGTAATATTGAAATATAGGGTCCCAGTCCAGTGCCGGTTGCCATCATCCACAGGTCATTGCCACCGATCACTTCTTCCAGGGTAAAGAATCCTGCTGCACTTTTCGCGACTTCAATCGAGTCACCAACTTCCAGCTCAGCCAGGTGATTTGAAAGCGGGCCATCGATCACACGGTTAAAGTAAAACTCCAGATCGGTTTCGCCGGGTGCAGATGCAATTGAGTATGCACGCGCGGTATGGGTGTCATTGATGTTTGCGGCAAGGCTGGTGAATTGGCCGGCAACAAAAGGTTTGATGGATGAGCGTACGCTTAGACTAAACAGGTTTTCATGCCAACAATGTTTGTCTGTAATAACCCCGGTTGTAAAACGAGTATCAGCTGGCACTGCTGCCACCTTTACAAGGTGGAGATTCGGGTGAGGTTTGTTGGCGTTGTTGCCATTGATCCGGGTTGTAAGTGTGCAATGCCAGCGCGTGAATTTTTGACAGAGGCTCGGCAAGCGCTTCATTTACTAACCGATGTTGCTTGATCAACGGCAAGCCGGTGAATTGTTCGCTCACGAGCGTCACTTTAAAGTGTGACTCGGAGTCGGCAGGCACATTATGACGATGGGTTTCATTTTCCACTTCTACATGGCTTGGCGCGAAGCTGCACTCGAGTAAAGAGGTAATAGTGTCTTGCATATTCATAGTTATATTGTTGGGGTTTGCAGGCTAGCTTTCAAGCTGAAAAAATCGAGCGGCAGTGGTGCTGGTTTGCTGAATAAGCTCCTCTACGGCTTGATCTCGAGCAGCAGCGACTGTGGCGGCGATATGCGGCAGATACATTGGCTCATTGATCCGTTTTTGTGGTTTTGGTTGTAAGTCTCGCGGCAGTAAATAAGGTGCATCTGTTTCAATCATGAGTCTATCTTGTGGGATTATGTCGATAAAATCCTTTAAGTGGTGACCACGACGCTCGTCACAAATCCAGCCTGTAATGCCGATATGGCAGTCCAGCTCGAGGTAGGTTTCCAACTCTTGGCGGTTACCGGTAAAGCAATGTACCACCACGTCTTTGAGAGCCGAGCGGTAGGTTTTGATGATTTCAGCGAAGTCCTCATGCGCTTCTCGCTCATGACAAAATGCCGGTAGTTCCAGCGTTGCTGCTACTTCCAGTTGATCGGCAAAAGCCTGTTGTTGTTGGTCTCGTGGAGAAAGGTCGCGGTTGTAGTCCAGCCCGCACTCGCCAATAGCGACGATCTTTTTGGCTTCGCCGAGTCGTTGTAATTGTTCTTGATGCTCGGGCAGCCACTCGCTGGCCAGATGTGGGTGCACCCCGGCTGTGGCAAACAGGAACTGGGGATATTTCTGTGCCAGTGCCAGCGCTTGCTTACTTTCATCCATACTGGCGCCGGTGACCATCATGGTCGAGACGCCGGCCTCTAAAGCCCGGTCCAGAAAACCACGTTGATCCGCGCTAAAAGCCTGATGGGTGAAGTTAAAACAAATGTCGGTTAATTCGTTGTTATACAAGAGCGTGCTTAAGGTTTGAAGAAAGCGAAAGTGTAGCAAATGTCTTCTGCCATTTCTGTGTTTTAGAACGGCGAGCAAAATTATCAGCTCAGGTATACTATGGCTAAACACAATGAATTAAACGCGTGATTAGAAGAGGTTTAGAGTAATGAAAGATGGCATACCCAGCACTATCTACCTTAAAGATTACCAGCCATCGGCATGGTTGATCGACGGGGTTGAATTGCATTTTGATTTGCAGGAATCACATTGTGATGTGCACGCCTCTATCGCCTTTAGCCAGAATACAGATAATCCAGCTACTGACTTGGTGCTTGATGGCGAGCAGCTGGAATTATTGGAAGTCAGTATTGATGGAAATACGCTGAGTGATTCTCAATATCAAATCTCTGATGAAACTCTGACGATTAATGAGGTACCTACCTCTTTCGAGTTGAAAACCAAAGTCAGAATTTATCCGGCTAAAAATACCAGTCTGGAAGGTTTGTACTTATCCAGCGGTAATTTTTGCACCCAATGTGAAGCGCAAGGGTTTCGTAAAATTACGTATTTCCTCGATCGTCCTGATGTCATGACGGTTTATCGGGTTAGTATCGTCGCTGACGAAGCTAAATACCCAATCCTGTTGAGTAATGGTAATCCAGTTAATCAACAAACTCTGGACAGTGGCAGGCACCGCGCCAATTGGGAAGACCCACACCCCAAGCCCAGTTACTTGTTTGCGCTGGTGGCAGGAGATCTGGCTTGCAACTCGGCAGCATTTACCACCGCCAGTGGAAAAGCGGTCACCTTGAACATCTATACCGAACCACACAATCTTGAATTTACCGATTATGCCTTGGCTTCATTGGAACGTGCCATGCGCTGGGATGAAGAGCGCTACGGCTTGGAATACGACCTGGATCTTTACAACATTGTGGCGGTTGATGATTTCAACATGGGGGCGATGGAGAATAAAGGTCTAAATGTATTTAATACCAAATATGTTTTAGCCAGCCCTGAAACAGCGACTGATGATGATTTTGTGGCGGTCGAAGCAGTCATTGCGCATGAGTATTTTCATAACTGGACCGGTAATCGTGTTACCTGTCGTGACTGGTTTCAGCTGAGTCTTAAAGAGGGCTTGACGGTTTTTAGAGATCAGGAGTTTACTGCCGACATGTATTCTGCGGCGGTTAAACGCATAGATGATGTGCGCATGTTACGCAGCGCCCAGTTCCCGGAAGATGCCAGCCCGATGGCACATCCGATACGGCCAGCATCATTTGTGGAAATCAATAACTTCTACACCCTTACTGTTTATGAGAAAGGTGCGGAAATTGTTCGCTTGTATCAAACCTTGTTAGGTCGTGATGGCTTCAGACGAGGGATGGATCTGTATTTCGAGCGTCACGATGGACAAGCAGTCACGACCGAAGACTTTTTGGCTGCCATGGCAGATGCCAATGAGATGGATTTGAGTCGACTGCAAACCTGGTATGACCAGGCTGGCACACCCGAGGTCAGAGTGGTTGGGATGTGGGATATTGATCGACAGCAATATCAATTAAAAGTGACACAGAATACGCCTGACACTTCACAGCAAACTGATAAACAGGCGGTAGTCATCCCGTTAAATATAGGCTTGCTGGCACCGGATGGCAGCGAGCTCAATGCCATGCAATCAGGCGTCAATGAAAAATTCCCGATAGATTGTTTGCTCGAAGATGAACAGATTTTTGTTTATGAAGGGGTTGATCAAAGTCCTACCCCCTCATTGTTGCGAGGTTTTTCGGCGCCGGTAAATGTAAAGTTTGAATACAGTGATGAGCAATTGGCACTGCTAATGGCACATGACAGCGATGCGTTTAATCGTTGGGATGCGTCTCAGCGATTGGCGAGCCGGCTACTCTCAAAGCGTATCGACGCCACCCAGCAAGGGATGACGGTAATGCCGGATATTTTATTGTCTGATGCTTTGAAACACGTGTTGGCTTCCGACTTTGATAATGCGCTCAAGGCAGAAATGTTGAAATTGCCTGGTGAGTCAGAGCTGTCTGAGAAAATGGATGTGATAGATGTTGATAGTGTGCATATGGCACGCGAATACACGCGCTCTGAGCTGGGTAAAAACCTGAATGATGATTTCCAGAAGATTTACGACACCATGCTGACGCCTGGCCCATACGTGCCCGATGCTGTGTGTATGGCGAAACGCCGATTACGTAATGTAGCTTTGGCTTATTTGTTAGCAGGTAATCGGGAAGAGGCGCGCGACACGGCTGTTAAGCAATTCAAAAATGCGAACAACATGACCGACACAATTGGTGCGATGTGGCCGTTGAGCCAAATTACGTGTCCACAACGTGATGAAGTGTTTGAGAGTTTTGAATCCAAATGGAGTAGCAACACTTTGGTTATGGATAAATGGTTCTCGATGCAGGCGATGGCGCCGTTATCTGACACTCTCGAGCGAGTCAACAAGTTGATGGAGCACCCGCTTTTCAGCCTCAAGAATCCGAATAAGGTGCGCGCTTTGGTCGGTGCCTTTATGGGGAACCCTACGTTGTTGCATAAAACCGATGGCAGTGGCTATGAGTTTGTAATTGAACGAATTATTGAGCTGGATCCGCTTAACCCTCAAATAGCAGCTCGTTTGGTCAAGCCATTCTCAAAATGGCGTCAGTACGATGAAGGGCGGCAAGAGCTGATGCAGTCTCAGCTCGACAGGCTGCTGCAGCAGAAGAAGCTGTCAAAGGATGTAACGGAAATAGTGCAGCGCAGTCTGGAGTGAGAGTGGTAATAGATATGAAATAGTGGTTTTATTTCATGTGGTGAATAGCTGATTCGAATGTGTGTATTTGCCACAAACGTCTCCTTTCAACCACAAATAAAATTCATAAAAAACAGACCTTTAGCTAAAAATTCGACCGGCTTCAAAGACTTTAAAATTGACCTTAAAAATCGCTTGCCCGGTGCGGAATTTCACGTAAGGTACGCGGTCTGAAGAGTCAGTGAGTAGCCGTTTTCCGGCCAATAACAATAAAAACTGAAACCTCACTGAAGCTGAACATGGCAGGGGCCACCAGAATTAAGTAATACCTATAAAATGAGCAAAAACAACACTTCTATACCAGTCAGGCTAATCCATCTGGCCGACGTATCGTTCCAAACCGAACATCAGGATAATCTTCAACGTGCACTGGATGAAGTGCAGTTGAGTGAATCACGATTCGATGCCCTGGTGGTAACCGGTGATATTGCCGCGCGTGCAGACAAAAGTACCTATCAGGCATTCACAAATGTGATTACTGATGAAGGTGTCCCTGTCTATGGATTGCCCGGTAACCATGACAATGCGCGACTGTTTCAGGATGTGGTCGAGGGCGATAATCTTCATCTGGAAAACGTGATTGAAATAGGTGGTTGGAATATCCTGTTCCTTGATCGAATCCTTGGTGCTGGTTTAAAACATGTCACTGTTGATCACATGGAAAAAATTGCTGCTTTACTGGATTCAAAACCAGACACACCGGTGCTCGTGTTTTCACGCTACTACAAAATCGAAGAAACGGACGCCGAAAATGTGTCGATGGAGTCGCTGCGAGAACTCAAGTTAGTGCTGGAATTATTATCATCTCGTCCACAGGTTAAAGCACTGGTATGTGCCCATGCCTATGTCAGTTGTTTTGAAGACAGTATTTCAGGTTTAACCTTGCTGGCTACACCAACTGCCTGTAGTGATTCACGTCTGGCTGATGATAGTGGCTACCGCCGACTTGATCTTTACCCGGATGGTACTTTGATTAGCAACGTTATTCATCACGCTGCTCCGGCACAAAAGACCGCTTAATCGCTACTCGATTTTCGATTGGATAACTTCTGTCGTTTGCGCTTATTGCCAGCTTGCTTGGCTGCCATTCCTATATGTTCCTCACCTCGTGATTTAGCAAGCTCCATTTGTTTCTGACGTTCACCAAATCGTTCTAATTGCTCGGTACTGTGTTTGCCGTAGCAACGTGGACAACTTATCCCCGGTTGATAGTGCTGATGTTGCATTTGTTCGGCTGTTATCGGAAAACGGCAGGCATGACACTGCTCGTAGGAACCTTTTTCCAGCGCCTGATTGACCGCTACCCGTTCATCAAAGACAAAACACTCGCCTTGCCAGCGGGAATCTTCAGGTGCAACTTGTTCCAGATATTTCAGGATGCCACCTTTCAAATGATACACATCGGTATAGCCTTGTTGTTTGAGATAGGCAGTCGATTTTTCACAGCGTATACCGCCAGTGCAATACATCGCGATTTTTTTCTTCTTGTCACCAGATAGTTCTTTATCTGCATAGGCAGGAAATTCTCTAAAGCTGTCAGTCTCGGGATTTATCGCATTCTCGAATTGTCCGATCTCCACTTCATAGCGGTTGCGTGTATCGATCAGTAATACATCGTCTTGTGAGATCAGCTCGTTCCAGTCCTCGGGTTCGACATAGGTACCAGCGTGTTGCTGCGGGTCGATGTCATCCACCCCCATGGTGACAATTTCTTTTTTCAGTTTTACTTTGCTGCGGTGAAAGGGCTGGTTGTTGTTATAGGACTCTTTAACATCCAGCGGAACCAGTCTTTCGTCTTGGTTGAGCCAGTCGAGTACGGTCGCAACTCCTTGTTTTGATCCACTAATAGTGCCATTGATACCTTCGTGAGCCAGCAATATTGTGCCACGCACCTGGTTATCAACCAGCTGTTGTAACAGCGGTTCGCGAAGTTTCTCAAAGTTATCCAGCCTTACAAATTTGTATAAGGCGCATACGAGTATGGAATGCATTGTATTTCTGCCTGCCGAAGCGTAAATTCGGTGCCAATATCGTTAAAGTCTAAAGTAGATCGCTATGAACTGGCAAGAAATACTGGCTGCCGCCGTCACATTATTTTTTATTATGGATCCATTGGGTAATGTACCCATTTTCAACTCGATACTGGCGCGTTTTGATAGTCGCCGTCGGGCACAAATTGTCGCACGTGAGTTGATTTTTGCGCTGATTATTTTATTTATCTTTCTGTTTACCGGGAATGCGATTCTAAGCTTTATGGGTATCAGTCAGTCATCGCTAAGCATTGCAGGCGGTTTTTTACTCTTTATTATTGCCCTGAAAATGATTTTTCCAGTTGCCGTAAAAGCTTCCGATCAAGAAGTGATTGAGGACCCGTTCCTGGTGCCATTGGCAATCCCGATGGTGGCCGGGCCGTCGACTATTGCGGTGTTGTTATTGCTCAGTTCTGGTAGTCCCAATCAAATGACCCAGTGGAGTATAGCTTTGCTCATGGCCTGGGGTGCAACTACTGTCCTGCTAGTCTCGTCACCTTTTTTGATGCGTTTTCTGGGTGAGCGAGGTTCGCGAGCACTGGAGCGACTGATGGGTATGATGCTGGTTATTCTTGCTACCCAGATGTTGCTCAATGGCGTCAAGGATTTTATTCAGTCACTCCCTTGATCTGTTCGCTAGCATTGTGGGTAACCTCCAGCGAATCAGAGCCTGTTAGCATTTCTTTCAGAGCAGGCTCAAGGCGTGGGTGGTTGAATTCAAAACCATACATGGTTGCCTTGATTGGTAAGACATCCTGATCTGCCAACAAGATTTCTGTTCCAAACTCCCCAATCACATGTGTAAAAATAAATCCGGGGATTCTTAACAAGGTGGGTCTGCACAAGGTTGTTGCTAGCGTAGTGACAAATTCACGATTGGTGACTGGCTCGGGCGACACTGCGTTAACCGGTCCTTCTATATTGGCATCAGACATTATATGACCGATAAAACGGACCAGGTCTTCACGCGTGATCCAGCTCATGTGTTGTTTGCCATTGCCGAATACAGCGCCACCGCCCAACTCGGTGGGTACCAGCATCTCAGCGAGTGATCCACCGTCCGGATCAATCACCATACCCATGCGTAGTAGTACCACCCGTACACCAAATTCAGTGGCTGCCGCCGCTTCGGCTTCCCATAGCTGACACAATGTCTGGCTAAAGCTGCCATCCAGTGTCGCAGGCTGATCTTCTTCGCTGGTGTCAGCTGGGTTTACACCATAGATGCCTATCGCCGATCCGCTAATAAGTGTCTCTGGTTTATGCGTGAGTCGTTTGATTAGCGCGACTATGTTTCTGGTTGTAACAAGGCGGCTATCCAGCATCTTGTCTTTGTATTTAGGTGTCCATAGAGCCGCCGTAGTTGCTCCAGCGAGATTAATAATTACATCGATTTTTGTATCAAGGTTGATTTGCTCAAGATCAGTAATTAATGTTATTGGTGCGTTAAAGTGTTTGATGTTATCCATGCTGCGCGAGAGGGCGATGACATCATGGTCGGCTTTTTGCAGTGCATTAACCAGAGCTTTGCCAATAAAGCCGGTGGCACCGGTTATCAGTATCCGTTTTTTGGTTTCAGCTGTAATTAATACCAGCTCCGGTCTTTGCAGTAGCTTCCCGAGTCGAGTTGCGGCGTGTAAATCACGTATACCCATGAGGATGGCTGTCAGGCTCGCAGTTATGCATAATATGCTCCACCACCCATACCAGCCTATGTTTAATGCCGTGCTGGTTGATCCTAGTAGCCATAGTTTTGGAATTAACACGACGAGTATGGCGCCGAAATTGAGAGTCAGTAGGGTGTGTAAGATGCGTTCACTGGCAGGTAATTTGCGGCTCTTATCTTCTTCAACAAAGTCAATTAGAGTTATCAGCAGTTCAATGGCTAACACTGTTATCAATGCGTAAGCCCAGGTACCTGAGGGTGTGATTACGCCAAAGCATAGAAAGATAATGGCGTAAAAAATATTTCGCGAGCCATGTAGCTTTAGCTCGTATGCCTGAGATTTTTTCCAGGCTAGTTTTTCCATGAATTCGTGGTGGTAGAGAGAGTCAAAACCACCCATAAAAAATTGTAGTGAAATCAAGACCATTAATTCAATGCTAAGCATGTTACTTATCCTTATACGTCAGTGAAAAGTACGTTCTGGTTGACAAGGTTGCCAAACAGACGGTGTGTAAGAGTCATACCGAAACAAAAGTTACCGTTACCAAGATCAGTATGAGTAATGGTCAAGTGCCCGGGAGTTGCAAAAGCTGGCAGATAAACGCGGCGACCGAAAAAAGTCATGAAAAAGCGATCTGCTGTGAAGAAGATACTTTCAGCATCGGCCGTTAATTTCAGGGTTATACCAATGCCGTAGCCCAGCATTTCTTCAAGTCCGGTAGGGCCAGTGAACTGCTTGCGGCTACTGATGAGTTGAGCTGCAGATTTGTTGCTGCTGTATTTTCTGTTCCAGATCTGGGCGCCATTCTCACCGGTGACTGTGACGTGAGCTACAGCACCGGTATTGTCGGTCTCAGTCGGCAGTGGCGCATTGAACAGGCGCATTACAGTACTGAGGCACTTGCCAAAGAAATTCATATCGGTGTTTATGACATGGCCGCGGTAGTGCTTGGTTTGGCCATCTGCCAGATATTTGCCGAAGCGTGCGGTGGTGGTAGCAGGTAAGCCAGCCCACTCAGATTTAGTCAGTAAATTGCGGAAACGCAGTTCTTTAACACCGTTGTTTGTGGGTGTTTTGACTAAGTCTAATCTGGTGCTTTTAAGTGCTGACATTTTGCTGAAATCCGGTTAAGTTGGATCCAGCATAGGGATCTGAACGGGGTAAAAACTCCGGTTCGATCAGAATGGACTATAAATACTTAAAGTCTATATAAAACAGTTAGTTAAATGTTTCCAGAATGATAATTGTAGACCCAAAAGAAGAGATTTCAGGCTTATTTGGTGCGGAAGGCACCTGGCGATTTACCAGTAATATCCTTAAAAGCAGCATAAAAGCTGGATTGCGATTTAAACCCGGTTTCCAAGCTGATAGACAGAACTGATGAGTTGGGTTCAGCCACTAACAGCTTTTTGGCTGCTTCGACCCGGGTAGAGCGCATATATTGGGAAAAGCTCATATTTTTACGGGTATTGATCAGCTCCGAGAGCTGGTGGCTACTCAGGTCAGCTTCGCTAGCCAGGCCGGCTAAATTGATGTTTTCATCCTGATAAAGCTTCTTTTCCTGCATCAGCTGATCAAGTTGCTGCAACTTGGCATCGATATCCACCCCTCTGAGCGTGGTGGCTGAATATTTAACTTTGGCTATTTCAGCAATTTCTCCGGGTAAGTCTTCGAAGATGATCAAGGCTCCGACAATCAACAAAAATGCTGAACCAATCGCCAGTGTATAGAAATAGTAAAAATATCTATTATCAATGTAGGGCAGACAAAGACCGAGTATCAAAATGCCGATTGCCATCAGGCAAAAGATCACCAGGAAAAACATCTCCACTTCATATTGTTTACGTTGTTCGCGCAGACCGTTCACCAAGACCATTAATATCGCCGCGTAGGCAGCACCGGTGACAAACAGGATCGGGATACTGATTTCTTTCCGCACAAAAAAGCTCAGCAGCAAAGGTGCGAAGTTGAGCAGTAGCAATGGATTGAATTTATCATCTGGATGCAACAGCGTTCGAAAAAATATAAAGAAGGCAGGTGGGCCTATAAACAGCCAGAACAGATAGAAACGCGTATTCATCGGGTCTGCATCATGCAGATAATGCTGCAGGTGCATGTATTGCATACAACAAAAAGCGGCTAACAAAATTACGCAGCTAACCGTTAAGGCCGGGGTTTTGTTCAAGCTATGAATAAAAAAGAAATAACAGACGATCAGCACCAGAGCCGCCAGAATACTGAAACCAGCTAATAAAACTCCGGCGGTATCGATCATGTGTTGTATGGGCATCGTGGGTCTATTTTAGAGTAGATCGTATTCGAATCTGGTTAGTCTGCCTGATCTGGGCGTATTTTTCCTTGTTGTCATCACAGTTTGCTTTTACAGGCACAGCACAGTGAGCTTTATTTGACTGAAAATTGCATTTCTATGCGTTACAATATCGTCATCCTGAGGGGTGGCGTAAGCCTGAGAATCTAACGATAACCCTTGAACCTGATCCGGTTAATACCGGCGGAGGAACAGGCATTTCTTGTTTCACGTCTTTAACCGGTTTTCCACGTGTGTTTGGAGAACCAATGAAAAACTCAATAGTAATAACCTCACTGCTGCTGGTGCTCAGTTGGCATGTCACTTTATATGCTGAATTGGAAGAGGTGGTGGTTACCGCAGAATTCAGGCCGTCTACGTTACAAACACTGGCCGCCAGTGTGTCGGTCTTGAATGCAGAATTGGTAGAAGGGCGAGCCGCACAGCATCTGGAAGAGATGATAGCGGTTGCACCGAATGTTAATTATTCCAGTGGCTCATCCAGGGCGCGTTATTTTCAAATCCGTGGTATTGGTGAGCGCAGTCAATTTGCTGAACCCATCAATCCGTCAGTGGGTTTTATCATCGACGAGATTGATTTTAGTGGCATTGGTACTGCAGGTACTCTATTTGATGTTGATAATGTCGAAGTACTGCGTGGTCCGCAGGGTACTTTATATGGTGCAAATGCACTGGCTGGTTTGATCAAGGTGAATACCCAGGCGCCGAGCGACGAATCCGGGCTCAAGCTACAAACACAGGTGGCAGATTATGATACCTGGAGTGTCGGGGTGGCCGGGAATCTTGACTTGATTGAAAATCAGTTGGTAGCTCGCATCGCGGTGCAGCAATACGAATCAAATGGTTTTATTGAAAACACATTTTTAAATCGTGACGATACCAATGGACGCGATGAATTAACGGCGCGTGTTCGACTGCAGTGGCAGCCAAGTGAGACCGTATTGTTCGATACCAGCTTTCAGCATATCGACATTGATAATGGCTACGATGCTTTTTCGCTGGATAACGATCGATTCACACGGTCCGATCAGCCCGGTCGCGATGTACAACAAACCAATGCTGTTTCTATTAAAACGACACTGACAGGATCGGATGGTTACGATGTAGAAACCATATTGACCTATGCCGATACCGAGCTGGAATACAGCTACGATGAAGACTGGACCTTCACTGGTTTTGATCCGATTGGTTATACCTCGTTTGATCAGTATTTGCGTGAACGCGAAAACTACAGTGCTGAATTGCGCCTGCTCTCCTCATCACCGGCGACAATTTTTTCCAAGGATACTGACTGGGTATTTGGTTTATATCATCTGGCACGAGATGAAAGCCTGTTACGAAAATATACTTTCGCAGCCGGCGATTTTGAGAGTAGCTACGACACTAGTAGTTCGGCTGTCTATACGCAACTTAATACCAGTTTGAACGAGAAGTTGTCGCTGGTGACTGGTTTGCGAGTTGAGCAGTGGCAGGCGGATTATGTCGACAACAATGGCACGGTCAATGATCCGGAAGAGACCTTGTACGGCGGCAAGCTCAGCCTCAATTATCAGCGTCAACCCAATCAATTAATGTATGCCAGCCTCTCGCGTGGTTATAAAGCGGGTGGTACTAACAACGATGGCAGTTTACTGGGCACCGGCCAAGTTTTGGATTTTGATACGGAGTACTTGTGGAGCGTCGAAGCTGGTATGAAATCCAGTTGGTGTGATGACACCTTGCTCAGCAGGGTCTCGGTGTTTTATGCCA
>CALISW010000141.1 GCA_938041655.1 uncultured Thiotrichales bacterium
GAAGCGATACGCAACTGATAGGCCGTTACCACCACGGTGCAAACCTGCACCACCGGAATCAACAATGGTTTCATAGCGCTCTATACGTAACGGGAAATAGGATTCGATAAATTCATTCGGCACGTTGGTAAAGTTAGGCCACAACGAGTGTCCGTCAGGACCATCACCAATTGGTCGCCCGGGGATTCCACCGAAACCAATCTGGAACAGCTGGAACCATTCGCCATTATCGTCATATCCCGAATAGAACAAGTGTGGAGAGTCCGAGAAGCCAGCCGCGTTCAACATCATTTCTGGCGCACCCATACCGAGTAACGCCCCCATAACATCAAAGATACGACCCAAGGCGTGGGTACGACCCGATAGTGCTGCCGGATACTTGGGCTTGAGTAAGGTCCCTTCAGGAATCCTGACATCAACCAGATCATAGAAGCCGTCATTAAAGAACATGCCGGGATCAATCACGTTAATAGTAAAGGCACCGAAGAACATTTTGAACATATCTTCAGAGAGGAAGAAGTTGACCGAGCTTTGTGCTTGCGGATCGGTACCTTCAAAATCAAATATTGCCTTGGGGCCTTCGCGCCACAAGGTACATTTAATCTTATAAGGGCCCATGCCCATACCGTCATCACATAGGTAATCCTCGAAAGTACGCTTCTCTTCCGGAATAAACATATTAATGATGGCGCCCATAGCTGCTTTGTTACGATCAAGCATGATCTGCATGGTTGAGTGCAAGACGTCATCACCGAAGCGATCAGCCATTTCATTCAGACGCTTGGCTGCGGTGTTACATGCAGCTACCAGAGCATTCAGATCAAAACGATTCCACTGCTGAGTCCGCACGTTGTGCAGAATCATCTCCAGCATGTCTTCCTGCAACTCGCCTTTCTTGTAAAGCTTGATTGGCGGTATCTGAATACCTTCCTGGAAAATAGTAGTCGCTTCGATTGGAATCGAGCCAGGCACCATACCGCCGTTATCCGACATATGACCAAACATAGCTGACCAGGCAATGTGACGCTTCTTCCTGAATACTGGAACCAGCACCAACCAATCCGGTAAATGCGAAACCGCCGCATTACACATATAGGGATCATTGGTTAAGAGGATATCGCCTTCTTCAATCTCACCATCATAAGCTTGCATGAAGCCATTGATGAAAGAACCGAACTGACCAACCACCATCTTGCCATCACGGTTTGCGATCATGGGGAAACAATCACCCTGCTCACGGATACCAGGAGACATGGCTGTGCGGAACAGCACCGCATCCATTTCTTCACGAGCGTTTTTGAGGGCGTTTTCAATAATATCTACCGTAACCCCTTCTACTTTCACTTTCTTTAATGGAGTCTTATTTCTTTCAATAATTGTTGCAGTCATTACAGATCTCCTTACTTGTTAGGGTTGATGATGAGGTTACCGATTTTATCGACCTTGGCGTGATGCTTGGGCAACACCACCGTGGTTGAATCCATTTCAATAACTATGGCCGGACCAGGCACTTTCATGCCGGCGGTTAACTTACCTCGATCATAAATCTTGGCTTTATGGTGTTTGCCACCATGATAGATTTTAGTATCTTGAATGACACAATCTTTCAGCTTGGCGCCACGTCTGCCAACAGCCTTCATTTTCATCCTACTGACCTTGGCTTTAACCACCGCACGTATCATTAATATCTCGTGATCATTACCCAGCTTGAAGGTAAACAGTTGCTCATGCTCATCATCAAACTGATCTGTGAGAAGCTTCATGCCCTTCTTCTTAAGCTCTGCCTCAGTGAAGCTCAAAGTAATATTGAATGCCTGTCCGGCATAACGAATATCAGCCTGATAGGTCACATCATGCTTGGTAGCAGGAATCTTGTCTGCTAGCAGTGATGAAGCCGCCTTCTTCTTGAGCGCCTGCAAATCCTTCAATAAGGTTTTCGCATCTGTCTCACCCGCCATTCTCAGATAGGTTCGGGTAGCCTCATCCTGTACAGCGGTAGTCGCATCACCGTAGGCACACAACACGCCCGGACCCGGTGGAATAATTACCGGCCACGAATCAGTCAGCACACCCAGGGCATTAGCGTGTAACGGGCCTGCGCCACCAAAACCAACCAGCGCAAAATCTCTGGGGTCATAGCCTTGCTCTACTGACACCAGTCGTAGAGCACCAAACATGGATTCATTAACAATTCGCACAATACCTTCCGCAGCTGCCAGCATGGTAATGCCGGTTGCTTTGGCAATTTTACGCACGGCTTTTTCTGCGGCTTTTTTGTCAATCGCCATGGCACCACCTAACTGCACATCAGATGGCAAATAGCCAAGGACTACGTTGGCATCACATACGGTGGGCTCTTCACCACCTTTCATGTAGGCCGCTGGACCGGGCTCAGCGCCAGCTGATTCCGGGCCAACTCGCAATGCTTTGGTTAGCTCGGGCACAAAGGCTATTGAGCCACCACCCGCACCGACAGTACGTACGTCAACCGATGGGGCACGCACGCGCACATCACCAACCAATGTTTCACGACGTACTCGGGCTCGCAAATCCTGAATCAGGGCTACGTCAGTCGAGGTACCACCCATATCAAATGTTAGTACATCTTTGTAACCAGCCTTCTCACAGAAATACAATGCGCCAGATACGCCACCAGCAGGACCTGACATCAACAGGTTCACAGGAGACTTGGACGAAGTTCTAGCCGAAGCGAGACCACCATCAGAACGTAGTATGGACAACATCACATCTTTACCCATACGACGCTTTAAAGAGCGCTGTAAGTTCTTGACGTATTTTTCTACTTGCGGGCGAACATAAGAATTCAATACCGTGGTTTCTGTACGCTCGTATTCCTGCATCTCGGGAACTACCTCTGATGAAATAGAGATAGGAATATCTTTAAACACTTCTTTAGCAATCTTTCTCGCTTTACGTTCATTAGCCCCATTTACATAGGCGTTGATGAAACAAATAGTGAGCGCTTCAAGACCGCCCTGCTTTTTTAACTTGCGCAGGTTTGTACGCAGCTTGGATTCATTCAGAGGACGCACGACTTTACCTTTTGCATCCATACGCTCATCAGCACCAATGGTAAGTTCCAATGGGGCGAGTAACGGTGATTTTTGAAAATATGTCCAGCCACCAAGTCCGCCCGGACAGAAGGAACGCGCTACCTGCAAAGTCTGCTCATATCCTTCTGTGGTCACCAGACCAACTCGAGCACCATTGCCAGTAAGAACAGCGTTAGTCGCAACGGTGGTGCCATGCATAACACGATTTATTTGCTTGGGGTCTATCTGGCTTTCTTCACAAATTCGCGCTACACCATTCAGGACACCAATAGAAGAGTCCTCCGGCGTAGAAGGTACTTTGGCAGTGTGTGTGGCACCACTTTTTTCATTGATCAATAATAAATCCGTGAACGTACCACCTACATCCACACCTAATCGGTAACTCATAATGACATCCTCTTTATTTCAAGATCGCTTAGTTAAGCGACTTACCTTTTTCCAACTGCAGCGCCATCCATCGATACGAATGGCCACCGTCGCAGTTACCCGTTAATTCTTTGGTTAAATCTACCGCCTTGATCAACTCATCCAGATCAATACCGGTTGAAACACCCATCTTAGCAAACATCAATGCAACATCTTCTGTAGCAACATTACCAGTAGCTCCCGGCGCGAAGGGACAACCTCCCAAACCACCTATTGATGCATCAAACATACGTACACCAACTTCATACGCAGCAAAAGTATTTGCCAGCCCCATGCCGCGCGTATCATGAAAATGCGCACTGATTTTCTCCAAACCGAACTTGTCTTTGAGCCTGATAAAGAGACTAGACACATCACCAGGATTCGCAGCACCTATCGTATCGGCAATTACCACTCTGTCAGCACCAGCTGCAAACAAGTCAGCGGTTGTTTGTTCAACTACAACAGGATCAATCATGCCTTCGAATGGACATTCCCAACAGGTGGCTATATAGGCCATGACACGAATACCATCCTTTGCGGCTTGCTGCATAACATCCTGACATACCGCCATAACCTCGGCGTTATTCATGCCGATGTTTTTTTCATTCATGGTATTCGAAGCCGCGGTAACCAAATTCATGGTCTTGATGCCAGTCTTGAGTGCCAGCTCATAACCTTTGCGGTTCGGTATTAACGCGTTATATGTAATCTCGTTAGCAGGCAGACCATCAATCACAACATCGGTACCAGCCATTGCCGGGACAGCCTTGGGATGCACAAAAGCACCCACTTCAATTTCTTGCAACCCGGTCTTACTGAGCGCTTCGATCAATTGCAGACGCTCCTCGGCAGTCAGAATTTTTGCCTGATTCTGCAAACCGTCTCTGGGACCCACATCATTGATCAGCACATCTACATTCATTTATTAATTACTTCTTTTGCTTTGAGTTCGGCAATTCGTTCTTCACTATACCCTAGTACATCGCTGAGCACGGCATCAGTATGCTGACCTAGTGTTGGTGGTGAGGTGAATGACTCTTCATTGTTTCTGGACAACTTAATCGGGTTACCGGGACCTTTGGAGCTCTTGCCATTGGGATGCACCAGATCAATAATCATATTTCGTTCGGTCACTTGCTCGTCGGACAGAGCCTGACTTAATTTATTAACGGGCGCACAGGGTACACGCCGCTCATCCAGCATATCCAGCCAATGCTGACTCGGCTTTGTCTTGAGAATTTTGCCCAGCTCTTCATCAATAATATCCTTGTCTCGCAAACGCGCAGGCTGAGTGTCGTATTCCTGATTATTAAATTTCTCACTAGGCGTTACTTCTTTTAGATTCGTCCAGAAGTTATCGGTAATAACGGCTATGACGATATGCCCATCAGCCGTTGCATAACTATTGTAAGGCACGTGGACGAAATGTGAGTTACCAATCGGGAATGGGTCATCACCAGAGAGGAAATGCATGGTTGCCATATAGTTGAGCATTGAGACCTGACAATCGAGCATAGATATATCGACATCCTGCCCCTTGCCGCTGGTACTCCGTTCTATAACCGCCGCCATAATACCCATGGCTGCAAACATTCCACCGCCCAGGTCACCGATAGGAATACCAGCACGAACCGGATGATCTTTATCAGGGCCCGTAATAGACATACCACCGCCAGTTGCTTGCGCGATCTGGTCAAACGAAGGTCGCTTGTAATTAGGCCCGTAACTACCAAAACCAGTAACAGAGCAAGTGATAATGCGCGGATTGATTTTAGCCAGCGTGTCGTAATCTATTTTTAAACGATCAGGAACACCGGCACCAAAATTATTGATGACCACATCTGCTTCTTTGACCAATTCATAAAACAGCTCAAGGCCCGCTTCCGCTTTAAGATCAATACAAATGCTTTGCTTGTTTCTATTCAACGTCAAATAATAGGCGCCCATCCCTTCAAGTGAGTTATTGGGATCAGTGGCGAGTAATTTTCTCGTACCTTCTCCATGCAAGGGCTCTACTTTAATCGTTTCCGCGCCCAGATCGGCAAGTATCATTGCGCCATAGGGTCCGGACAACATATGCGTGAGATCGATGACCCTGATCCCGGCCAATGGTTTATTCATTTAATGAAGCTCCTGATCACCACGGGTTGGTTTTAATCAATTTCCCGAAGTAATAATACTAATGTTATATCTTTATATCATTTTAGCTGTGTCGTACGGTTCGTGCAATGAAATCCTGAACTAGTGCATTTCCTCACCACCACTGACATTCATTGCCTCACCGGTGATGTAATAGGAATCATCGGAACTTAAAAATACTGCAGCATTGGCTATGTCCGTCACCAGACCGGGGCGCCCCATAGGTATTCTTGCCGCCATATCATCCAGATACTGCTGCACGGTCTTGCCCATGAACTTGGCAAAGTATTCATTCTGCTCAGCACCCAGGTCAGTCGTGATGTGATTCGGGCAGATCGCATTCACTGTAATTTTTTCTGGACCCAATTCAACCGCATTGGAGCGAGTCAAACCAATCATGCCGTGCTTGGAAGCAATGTAGGCTGGCAAATGTGGAAAGCCAGACTTGGCTCCCTGACTGGCGATATTAATGATACGCCCGCCATCTCCCTGGGACATCATCTGTCTGGCCGCATGTTTGGTACACAAAAATGCGCCCATCAAATTCACATCCAGTACGGTTTGCCACTCATCCTTTTCGACTTCAATCATTGGCTTCATCATGTAACCAATACCAGCATTGTTGACCATAATGTCTACACGACCAAACTCATTCACCGCACCAGCGATCAACTGTTGCACCTGCTCCTCATCTCGCACATCACAGGGCAGCGCGACCGCTTTTCCTCCAGCCTCTGCAATATCAGCGAGGATTTGCTGAATCTCGTTTTGATTAGCAATCTTTTCTTGTGGCATATGTTTATCGGCCACCGACACATCGGATAGCACAACATTGGCGCCGGCAGCTGCCAGCCCACGTGCAATACCGGCACCAATACCCTGTACTTTGCCAGCGCCCGTAACTACCGCAACTTTACCCGTTAAATCCTTAGTCATGACTTACTCAATATCTTCAAGAATTATAAATTGAGGGTTATCCGCGTAGGTACCAAATTCCGCTGCTACTTTCGCCATCTCACCCTCACCTGCTTCAGCTCCAAGCTTTTCGAAATCATTGACCTGTAGTAACTCAACATATTGATACGGTGCAGCAGCATCTGTACCGAACATGCCATAGCACTTCAATACATTGAAACCATCAACAGACGACAAGCCACGTGCGGTGGGCAAATCTCTGGTTCGCGCCCACTCTTCATACTCAGCCGCGTCTACTCCATCTTGCAAATTGAAAACCACCAATACATTCGTCATACATTTTCTCCTGTTAATTTTGCAGCAGCACTGCCGGCAAGCTTGCCTAGAGTTACCGCTGTACACAAACCGATCGCGGGCAAGTAGCCCCAGATACCCGGGCCCGACACACTACGTGCAGCACCACCACCTGCAAATAAATTAGGCAAGGCGTTTCCTTCCTGATCAACTACTCTTGCCTGATTATCAATTACTAGCCCACCTTGGGTATGAAACAAAGCAGCACCCACCTTGATCGCGTAATACGGCGGAGCCAGTTTCAACTCTGTCGAAAACACACGCCCGAATTCACACGACTGATTATCATGCTTTAACTGTTCCACTTGCTCGACAGTCGACTCTAATGTAGCGGCAGGAAGCTTAATCAGCTCAGCCAGGGCAGCTAATGAATCAGCAGACTTGCAGGCTTTCATTTCAATGGCGGTACGATAATCGGCAAAGGTCGACTCCGCCTGTTGGTGCAATCGCTCGTCATAAACGATGTAACAAACACCTTCGGGCTGTTTCAGTATATCCAGCGCTTGCCCCGAGATGTTATCCAGCTCGTCTTCAAAGCGCTTGCCCTTTAAATTAACCTGCACCCCACCACCAATCATCAGGGTATGCGGTATCACCAGATTATGCGGCTTGGCCAGCGAACCAAGCGCCTGATAGGAACCCATATCCTCAACTACACCACCTAGCTCCAGCCCCCAATTGATACCATCGCCTTTATTACTTTCATGACCGTAGTATTCAGCTTCTGCAATCTCCGGAATGTGTTCAGCCACCATTTCATGATTAGCACCGAAGCCGCAGGTAGCCAGTACCAGTGAATCACAACCCACCTCTTCGATCTCACCATCCGGTCGTTGATACTGGACACCGTGTACACGATGTTCTTTGTCCGACATTAAAGTAATAACCCTGGCATCACACAACACATCAACGCCACGATCTTCACAAGCATTAAGCAGCATACTCATGAGGTCTTCCCCACTACGACTTGCCGGCGCATGCATCCGCGGCTGCCTATGCCCGAGTCCTGACCAACTTTTTTCAAGACTAAGCTCAATACCGCAATCACCGGTTAACCAATCCATTGCCGGGCCAGATTCGTGCGCGATTAATTCTGCTAATGCGGGGTCAGTCTGCTGTCTCGCGGCAGCGAGAATATCTTCATAGAGCCAACCAGGCTGATCTTCTACACCTGCCTCTTTTTGCAAAAGACTGCCGGCAGCACAAATACCACCGTAGGACATACCGGTTGAACCAAAGGGTACTGCATCAGCCTCCAGCACCAATGGGGTGCACTCGGATGATGCGGCAAGCGCTGCACACAGCCCGGTAGCACCAGCGCCAATAATGAGCACCGGCACACTGATGTCGTAATCTTTAGGCTCACAAATTTTGACACTCATGAAGCTTGCGCCTGACATAAGAAAAGCAACTTGGCTGCATCAGTTTCGTGCTCAAGGTTCTCAACCATTGCCAGCAGCTCCTTTTGCTGCTGCATCGTTATCTCTACCTGAGCCTCGGAACAGCAACTATGGAATTTGTGCAAATATTGCTCACGCGTCAAGGGACGATCTGGCGAACCCAGTGTGTAGGGAATACGTTCATCAAAACGTCTTCCATCTTTCAGCTCAAGCACCAGCCGTTGTGGTGACATGGCATTCGGATCCGGGTTATCGTTTTGTTCGATGTTAACTCTGGCACCGTGAGACAACACTTTTTCCGAGGTCATTCGTTCAGCACGATAGCTGCTCGCAGTAAGGCTTCCATCCAGCAGTATATTTGGCACCAGATATTGCAAACACAAACGCGCATAACTTACCTTCATGCTAGCGCTAATCGGGCGCGCCACCAGCCTGAATATTAGCTCGGGTACGAACGCGGTAATGTTCGCGCAATCCTCGAGGGTGAATTTATGCTGCTGCTGCAACTCCTGCAACATCCCTAAAATACCGTGTGCCGCCCTGCCCGTAGGAAAAGGCTTGTGCGAGAGCTCGGTAATCAACCACTTTTCGCCTAATTTTTGGTCGAAATAAGCCTTGTCCCATTCATTCTCAATCAAGTTAAAGTAACCAAAATCACCATCAAAAACATTCACTGGCGCTGATAAATTGGTCTCACTAAATTGCACCGCATTAACAGCTGCTCGCGCGGCATAACCTACTTGCATTGGCAAGGCAATAGCACCTTCAACATGTGCCTGCATGGTACCCGGGATTTGTGAATAGACATGCCCCCAAGCTTGTAGCAACTGCTCACTACTGGCATTACGCATTATCGAGATTGCCAACACTGCGCCAAACGCGCCTGCTGTTGCGGGACGGAAAAAGCGCAAGCCGCTGGTGGTGGCGACACCCATTGAACAAGCCAGATCTACTCCGCAAATCAGTGCACGTAAAAAATGCTTACCAGAGACCAACTCATCATTGAGCTCTGACAGCATTGCTGCCGTGGTAACTGACATCGCATGCACCACCGCTTGTTCATGCACACTGTCAAATTCCTGACAATGAATCTGAAAACCATTGACGAATGCCGCCGAAGCTTTTGGCAGACTGAAGTCTGCTCCAAGGATAGAAACCTCGTTGCCATTACCCCAACTCTGAGCCACTTGCTGCACATCCTCGGCACCCGGTGCAGCGCTACCTGAAATTCCTACCGAAAGCGTATCAAGCAAAAAAATCTTGGCGGCGCTGATCGCAGCGCTGTCAGGTTGCACATTCTCATCAAGATAAAATTGCGCTAATCGTTCCTGTAAATGGGCTATACCATTTCCCCTGAGTTATTGTTGTATTACATCAAAATAAGATACGATCAATACAATCTAACACTGATTTAGAAACGATTCACTGGAGAAACTGTATGCCTCTCGAACTTCAACACCAGCTCAATATCAAAAAAACTCTGGATGAGTCTTCAAAACTGGACTTTGTCGCCAGCCTGCGCGCCTTCGTACTGAATGATATGGCCAATAAAATGCGCAGCCGCTATGAAGATAAGGTAGAACCAACATTTGAACGTAAGCATAAGCGTAAGCCTGAAAGCGGCACCGAAGTACACAAAGCCCTAATGGACGAGCAGTATTTTCAGTTTTATTCCTCGATGCGCTGTACCGCTCAACGCATGGTCTGGAATTCAGTGATTGACCCGATCGAGCGTAACTACGATTCACTTAGCGAAACAGCCACAAAGTTAATAGACGCCGACAACCTTGATGAAAATCAGTCGTTGGAGATACCCAGAAATGTCTCTGCTCTGGATGTGCATTTGTCCCCGGGTGGTTACAGTAAAGAATACAACGATCATGACATCACAACCGGTGCCATTTACGATAATGGCCTTGCTGTATTTTCATTCGGCATGATGGGCTTGAATCTTGATGATATAGGCATGTCTATGGCGAATTACATTCGCCATACCTTCCCGGATTTCAAACCTGAAAAAATCGTTGATTTTGGTTGCACCGTCGGCCACAACACTTCGGCACTCGCCAAGACCTGGTCAGATGCTGAAGTCACCGGTATTGATGTTGCCGCACCTCTACTACGTTATGCCGCAGCGCGCTCTAAAAGCCAGAACCTCAACGTTAAGTATTCGCAGCAAGATGCTGAAAAGACAGACTTTCCTGACAACAGTGTAGACATGGTGTTCTCATCCATGTTTCTCCATGAACTGTCAGCAAAAGTTCGCAAGAAAGTATTTAAAGAAGCCTATCGAATACTCAAGCCCGGTGGCCTGATGCTGCATATGGAACTGCCCCCTGCAGACCAGCTTGGCGCGTATGACAACTTCTACCTGGATTGGGATAGTTACTACAATAACGAGCCCTATTATAAAGGCTTCAGAGCCGAAAACTGCCAGGCTAATTGCGTGGAAGCCGGCTTTGCTGAAGAAGACTATCTGCAGTTCACAACTCCACAGTACACCTATATTTCGGATGATGAATATCAGCAGAAAATAAACCAGGATGATCAGGATATGGATGACAAAGTAGGACGTCTGTCGAATGAGCTGAGTTGGTATGGCTTCGGAGCGTGGAAAAACAATGGCTGATATCGAACGCAAGGCTAAAGGCCGCCAAAAGGCATTTTTCAAAGATGAGGCCACTGACAAAATACTCTCTTCTTTATTGGTCCTGCTCAGCGAGCACTGGACCTTGAAGCAAAGAGTATTAACTCTGGAAAAACTACTGCAAAGTAAAGGCTGTTTCACCCCAGATGAGCTTGAAGAACACGAAGTGGACGAACAGGCAAAAATGGAATTCGAAGGCATGCGGCAGAAATTACTGGCCGATGTATTTGCGAGCCTGGAACAAGAATACGGTGAAAGTGAGATAAAAGATGAGTCATGAATTTTGGTTGTTTGTTCATATATTACTGCTGGTTGCCTGGCTAGGTACTGATGTTGGCGTACTGGTTGGCGGTCTTGAGTCCAGAAATAGCGAGCTGTCAAACGAGACACGCGGGAAAATATTAAGCATCGGCATGCTGCTCGATATGTTCCCTCGCACCGCTATGACGCTGATGCTACCAACAGGAATGCAGCTGGGTCTCAGCCTGGGCATGATTCAGTTTTCACCAACTTCTATAACGTTGGTGTGGCTTTTTTCACTGGTCTGGCTGGTAGTAACCTGGATTAGATATTTAAAAGAAAACCAACCATTAGGCGAACTGTGCGTCAAACTTTGTATTTTCATTGACGTGATTGTATTGGTGGCCTGTCTATGGATTGCGTTAAGTTCTTTCGGCAACAACTTACCTATTGTCACACCCTGGCTCGCCAGCAAAGTGTTCATCTATGGCTTGATCGCGTTAACAACGATTGCGCTTGAGTTTCTATTTCTTCCCGGCGTAATTGCTTTCGTAGGCATCATGAGCGAAGGCTCCACACCTGAGCGTGAGGCGACCTACACAAAATCAATGAACATCACTATAGTCAGTGTGCTGGTGATTTATGCACTGGTCATGCTCTCTGCCTGGATAGGCATAACCAAAGCACCATTGTTTTAAGATGGCCTGGCTAGCCATTTCCGAAGATGTTGAGAACAGCGCAACAATTCGCGATGAACATCTTGCTGCCCATTTGCAATACATTGAAACTATTTTGCACAAAATAGAAGTCGGTGGGCCGCTGAACACAGAGCAAAATCCCGAGTACACATCAAGTGCAATAATTTACCGGGTAGAGACTGAAGCTGAGGCAAAAGAACTTCTCGAGAGCGACCCCTATTTCAAAGCCGGACTTTACGCGAGCACGATCCTCAAGCAATTCAAGCCCGTCGTCGGCAACTGGGTAGGTGGCAAAAGCTGGTAAACCGGCTTTACATCTGTCAAAACCACCAGCCTTATAAGGGTTAAGTCATTGATTTAAAAATGATGTTCAATTCTTTTAACCTACATTTAAACTTTCACTACACTAGTGTAAATGATATATTTATATATCATTAAGATCACTGTTAAAAATCGCACCAGAATGGCATTTTTAACAATCAGAATCACTCAAATGAAGGGGTTATACATGTTACAAACCAGAATTAAGCTAATCAGCTTGACCGTTGTGTTATTCAGCTCGTTATTCACTATCACGCCTGTCTTTGCAGAACTGGAAGAAATCGTGGTTACTGCTGAACGACGCGAAACCAGCGTACAAGACATTCCTATCGCAGTCACCGCATTCAACCAGGATCAACTGGATCGCATGCAAATCACTGAAACACTTGATCTAGTAAAAGTAATACCAAACATGATCGGTGCAAACAACACAGGTCTGGGTACGGCTAACACGTACTCAATTCGTGGCCTGAACAATACCGAGTCAATCGCTACTTTTGATCCACCAGTTGGTAGTTATATCGGCGACTCTTTCATACAGCGTCAAAATGCCAATAACTTCACCCTGTTCGACGTCGATCGTGTTGAGGTACTGCGTGGCCCACAAGGAACACTCTTTGGTAGAAACACCACTGGTGGTGCGGTTCGTGTCATCCTGAAAGATCCAGCCGACGAGTTTGGAGGCTTTGTTGAAGCTGGCATCGGTCAGTACGACGAAGTTAACTTCAGAGGTAGTGTGGACATTCCTCTTAATGATAAAGCTCGCACAAAGTTCTCTGCCTATCATGTATCTGATGATGGTTATGTAGACGTAACCGAGCCTGGCCAGGAAGACCTGAACTACGAAGACAGCTGGGGCGCTCGAGCTGCACTTCAACTTGATATTCACGAATGTGCTAGTTGGGATGTAACTGTTGCCTATAATGACAACGAACATGCCAACGTGTGGAATGGAGAAGTTAATGGACAGCGTGTGTCAGCTAGTGGCTTGCAAGATGGTGCATTTGGCCCTTCTGGTGGAGCTCTAGGCCTGTTAACAGGACCCAAAGCAGAACTACCCGGTAACTTTAACCGCACCCAATCAACCCTTGCGACATCCGATTTCGAGTTTGAAACTACCATTGGTACTTTGAACGTTATAACCAGTTACATAACGCTTGACCAGGAGTTCAGTCTCGACTTTTTCAACACACCAGTACCGGTAGGTGGCTTCAGTATCGCCAATATTGGTGAGCATGATCAGTTAACACAGGAGTTCCGTTTAACGGGTTCTGCCTATGATGGCAAACTCGATTATGTTGCTGGTGCATACTACTTTGAAGAAGATAACGTAACCGATTTTGGCGACATGTTTTTCATTGGCTTCCCTTTAATTCTTGCTGACAGAATCATGAAAAATACCACCGAGTCTACAGCTATCTATGCTCAAGGTGACTATCACTTCAATGATCAGGTCACACTGACACTGGGTGCTCGTTATACCGATGAAGAAAAGAACATCGATTTCAATGACAACAGAGCTGGAGGACCGCTTACTACTGCGAATATTCAGGCAGCCGGAATCGCCACATCACAGAGCGTGACTAAAGTCACTCCGCGTCTTGCCTTGAACTATACCGTCAATGACGACCTGTCGATCTATGGATCTGCTACCCGCGGCTTCAAATCAGGTGGCTGGAATGCGCGTGGAACAGCACCTTCTACTCTGGCACCGTTTGGCCCGGAAACTGCAACCAACTATGAACTTGGTATGAAATCCGAGTGGGCAAGCAACACAGTTCGTTTGAACCTTGCTATCTTCCAGACAGATATTGAAGACTTTCAATTACCTTCAGCGTTCGTTGACCCTGTAACTGGCGCGATTGTTTTCGTTACCCAGAACTTTGCGGATCTGGAAGTATCAGGTGCGGAAGCTGAGATTCTGTGGCAGCCAAGTGAAGGACTAACTATTTTTGCCAACATTGGTACACAAGACAGTGAGTACGCCAGTCTTGATCCATCCATAATAGCCCAACAAGCGAACTGTATTAACAATGCTATGCAATGTGGACAAGGTATCGTTCAAGGTGACGGAACCATTGCAACACCAGTACGAGCACCGGAAACCAGCCTGGCACTCGGCGTAAGCTATGAGTTCCAGTTTGGTAATGGTATGAGCCTGACTCCAAGCATTATTTATTCAGACACTGGTGACCACGCTATTGGAACATCTAATGCTTTCGGTGATGATGTTACTTATGATCAGGTAAATGCCGGCATTACCCTGTCTGGTGCTGATAATAAGTGGAGTGTAAATCTTGGTTGCACTAACTGCACTGACGAAGCGCAGGAAGTATCCAACCTTGCAGGTTTCATATACTTGAATGAGCCTGAGCGATGGAATCTGAAAGCTAAACTGAACTTCTAGTTTCTGCCTCAGTAAAGAATAAAAATACCCGTCTCAGGACGGGTATTTTTTTATCTGCAGTACATACACTCGAATTTCATAGGAGCAAGCTATGGTGAATAAACAGTTTTATAGTGTAATAGTCGGCGTTGAATCTTTATCAGCTGCATTAGCTTTCTGGCACGATACTCTTGGCTTTTCTATTATCAATCATTCATCGGGAGAAGATCGGGACCTTGCCATTATGCTTGGTATTTCTAAAGATGGCGTTGCTGCTCAGGCAATGCTCGGGGTAGATAAACAACAAACATCTGCGCTGTTACATCTCGTTGAGTTTAAAAATCCAGCCAAGGCAGTGCGTCTAGATGCCAGCCCGATGGATCTATGCCCTAAGAATATCGACCTATACAGTCAAGACCTCGACGCTCACTACCAAAGCATGGAAAAAGCCGGCTACCCGTTTAGAGCCCCATGGCAACTACTCGAGGTCGAAGATCCATCCGGATTAAAACAGGTTAAGGAAGGACAAATACCGGGTCACGATGAAACCAATCTAGGCTTTATGGAATTGGTCGATATGTCGCTCCCCTTTACTGCACCCGGTTTCAGCGGCATGGGTCCACTAGTAACGGTGGTTAGCGATGCTGATACAGAGCAAGAGTTCTATACTAAACGTCTCGGTTTGGAACTGTGTATGACCCATCAATTCTCAGGCCCTGAAATAGAAAAAATCGTCGGGCTGCCGCCTGGTAAAGCACTTGATATGCGCTTACTTGGCGATGCTGATGACTGGTTTGGTCGGATTGAGTTAATCGAGTATCAAGGAATATCAGGAGAAAATCTCTACGCCAGAGCACATGCACCTGCTACTGGTGCCCTGCACTTGGTATATAAGACAGACGATTACTCACAGAGCCTGACAGCACTAGCTGAATACAATGGTATCGGACAACAGCGCTCACTTGACTCAGGGCCGTACCAAGGAATAATCCTGCCAGTGACCACACCGGCAGGATTTAAATTATTCATTAATGGCTAGATGATTTGCTTGAGGTTTCGCCTCTGGCATCAATGATCTTTTTCATCTTGGTCCAGCTGGTTTCATTCGGGCGTGGATCATCACCTGGTGGTGGTGTAGTGTAATCCGGATAGTTTGCTGCGATCTCGTCGCGTAAGACTTTCGGCAATGAATCCCACTCTTTCACTTTGCTACCAACCGCATTGAAATATAACAGACCACTACGACTACCCATTTCCATCCAGGGTAGCCATTGTGCAATACGAACCCAGGATACACTCGGGTACGCAGAAGTTACTGTATCATCCATTAACTCACTGAGACTGCCGTTAAAGTCAAAAATCTCGGTGGCATGATAGGTTCCACCGACATACTTCTGATAGTCACCTGCTAGCGGATTGTTATAAAACAGTGGCACCTCAACTGACATGAACCACTTATTATCTATGGTCATCAGGTTTGCCTGACGCGGCTTACCATCTGCACCCATCGCGTAACTAGGACGGCTGTTGACCGGATCATTATGTACATGCATAACCTCCACACTTTCACCTGACCATGGGTTATCCCATTGGCGTAATACTTCATTAGTTTCCGGGTCGAGATAAAGCATAATCTCTTTAGAAACCAGCCGATAACCATTACCCATTTTCGGATCTTTAACGCTCACGCACTGACGAATATTCATACCTTCCAAATTAAATACGCGCTTGTCAGCTTCACCTGGCACCCTGGCATAAGCTCTACCTGACCAGCGATATAAGGCGGGTTCATTATCCACAGTTGAGCATTGTATTTTTCGATTGATCTTCAGGTAATTTTCACCACTCCATTCCGGCTTTGGCGCCATCTCGGCATTGGTTGCCGCACAGCCGAATAATGCAACCATTGCCATTAATACTATTTTTTTCATCACTTGAACTCCTTAATGAGATAAATATAAATCTGAATAATTGTTATAATGTTATATTAATATAACTTATGCAGTACAGCCTCGCAATCAACCAGAGATCAGTCTTATGAAAATCAACTTACTTTCTTCAGCACTGACCTGCATTGCACTAGCGGCTTGCGCTAGCACCCCACCAAGCCCCGATACTAATAACTCTCTAGCCAGAGATGCCGAATTATTCCATCAGTGGTTTGCTGGTGAATATGACAATAACGAACAGGTGTGGCAGCAAGACGTCGACGAAATACCGAAAGAAGATCAACACGAACATATCCATCATATTTTCCTGCCGGTAAACGCTCCTGAGATTGGGAAGAAAACATATTTTGTAAAACAATTCATGGATAACGATCCGAGTAAAATCTATCGAATGAGGCTATATAAATTCACCGAAGATGAGCCTAGTAACTCGATAAAGCTGACGATCTACACCTTTCTCGAGGAAGAAAAGTATACGAATAGTGACACCAATCCTGCACTCCTTGCAGACCTGACGAGCGCAGAATTAAAAACCAGTGATGGTTGTGAAGTTTACTGGCGGCTACAAGATGACTATTTTGAAGGCACCATGTTAGACAAGGCCTGCTTCTTTTATTCAGAGCGCAGCAAGAAAAATATATATATTACCGACACATTGAAATTAACAGATACCGAGATCTGGATTGGTGACAAAGCATTTGATGAAGAAGGTAACAAAATATTCGGCCGTGATGAACAACACAAGAATCGTAAAGTAACCTATTACAAAGGCTGGGCGAGTTACGTACCGAGCAAAGTCATTGAAGGCTCTTCAGATGAAGAATGGGCCTTTATTCCAATTAGAAATCTGCATAACGAAGGCGACATAGTCAAACTCATCGACAAAAATGGAGTTAATACCGGTTACAGTATTGAGCTATCAAAACTGACATATCAAAACACTAAAACATCTATTTTAAAGCTTGGATTGATTGATAACGCAACAGATAAGACTATTACCTATATCTGGGCAGATATTGAAGCACCACGGATAGGCATGAATTTACGCTGGATGCAGGTGGGACTTACTCGAACGGACAGTAACTATGGACAGGATGTAGTTCTTAACAACGACTAGCTTAACGCTCTAGTTCAACAAGCTCATAGTGCGTCATCATATAACCACCTACAGAGCCGCGTAAGAACAGGTTGTCATCATCAGCAGTCGTCCAAATATCGTATGGCGGATGCTCTTCCGGCAACTCACCTGCGGTATCCACCACCTGAAAGTGGCGGGCATCAAACGTACCCGCTGGCACAGTAATACTATCATCACCAACGTACACCAGAGCAAAACCCATTTTGTACAACATGGGGCCAGTTGCCCCTCTATGGTCAGGTGAAGTTAATGCAAGATTCTCAACACGCTGCTTACCGGGTCCTTTGGATAAATCATAGGCATTCATTAATAACCCATCACCGATTATCGGATGAGCCGTAATCGCGTTTGCTCCTCCCGGAAAATCCATGCGTTGACTCACCCTGCCATCACGAGCGTTAATGTTCTCACACTCGGCATGATCAGCTCCAAAGTTCATCCAGCCAGAACCTTCGAACTTATCGCCTACCGTTAAACGTACCGAACAATCCAGTGGCTTCATATTGGTCGGGTCATAAGCAAGCATGACATCCCTCACCACATTCGGAGCGTCATCGATTTCAGCGTGAGCCAACAAAACATTGATTCCATCAGCCTGTCTGGTAATAGTAAAGTACTCCCTGCCCCGCTCCTCATCCATACGCTCAGGCTTTTTACTGGTGTAAAGAATTTTTCCACGAATAGTTGAGTGAGCCATAGTGATTCCTAAAATATAAAGAGATGTAAACCCAATGCTGCGTTGATCAACAAACCTGCCCAGATAAGATAAACATAGGGGTGGCACGCTCTGATACTGTTCGCAATGGTCGCATTGACCTCGTCAGTTGCACCTTCTGTTGTTAACTTGACCCACGCCGGCACAAAGTTAGCGATTTTGCGACGTATCATCAAACCGCAAATCATCATACCCACAAAAATCAGCATTTTTACTGCCAGCCAATTTCCCTGGTAGATCTTGTCAGTGACTAAACCGTAAACAGCACTCGCGGCCAATACAATGATGATGATATACCGGAAGTTGAGATCAAACTTTTGCAGGCCAGGCAACCATTGCTTGCCGTGTCCAAAGTGAATAGCAAGCACCATTCCTGCCCACACCAAACAAACCACCCAGGCCAGAACGACCCAGAGTGATGACATTTGCATATACCCCATGATAAAAGCAAGGTGTATGCCAAACGCTAGAATCAGTGGCATACATAACCGTGGCGCCTGGTCACACCCCATCATGATATCCAAAGCTGTTACCCGTGCGGATTTATCAAGATCACTCTTGATAACAAAGTGACTGGCATAAAAAGTACCAAGATCCCCACCCAGCCAGTAAACAAAACCCAGCAGGTGGAGAAACTTGATGACAAGTATTTCACTCATGTTTGCACCTAGTCGTGCGTATGCCCATGATCATGCCCATCACTATGATCATGATCGTGGTGATGACCATGGCTGTGACCATGACTATCATCGTCGTGAATATGCTCAGGCGCATGCTCTTCGTATTTCATTTCACGATCAAAACTATGACCAGGATTATCACTATTACTAAAGTCATCTGGTGTTTTGATCTTGCGCTTACCCATCAAAGGCATGGTTCTTTCAAAATCTTCAGGCCCATGTGGGTGATTGTGCGAAGTAGACACCATCCAGTTATAGAGTATCGGATCACGACGCTGTAAACGAGCGGCAGAGCGCAGTTGATTTTCTTTTGGCGTGGTCCACGGATTGTAATGAAAATGATTAAAGAGTTTTGAGTCGGTTCGACCCAGGGCAATACAACCAAGATTCGAGGCAAACGCGCCGTGGTTGATATATGCCGGACGCCAAAAGTAACCGCCCGTTGGTATCTCACCAAACTGCATCATCCATGAGGTACCCCACAGGTGGTAGGACTCCTCGGCACAGTCGTGGTAGGAAATATTATCCTGCCAAAAGTCCGGGGTCATACAGTACAAAAATGTCAGTGCCATACTATTCGGATTGTAATTAAGCAGCTTGACCATACAACCACTGGCAACAGTCGGTGATGTCACACCACCACCGGCCCATGGAATATCATCAAATGAGCTGACATCGTGATACAAAGCAGGGTTACATTGTTGATGATGCGAACGTGACGAGACGTGTGAAGGTCCGCCAGTATTGAACATCATCAATAATAGTGCGCCGTCTTTAGACTTGAGGCTGGACATTGAATAACCAGCCGGAACATAAAAATAATGTCCTCGTCGATAAGTCTTATTACCGAACTGAATCTCACCCTCTTGCACCATCAGCTCGTACTCTGACCAACTGAAACCAGGCGGACGCTTATAACCACCGTCCAACTGCACAGTCATACTGCATGCACCAGTCTCATTATCAAGACTCAGCATTTTGTAGCGGAAACCTTTGCCCATACCGGGCAAGGTCATATTTTTAAAATGAACATCGCGATCGCAAAACGGTTCTATATGTGGTCTTCCCATGATCCTCTCCTATTTCTTTTCTACGCCATATTTCCATATGACAGTGTTAGCATTCTTGCGTTTCGGCTCTACCGGTATATCTTCGGGTTTGATCTTCATACGTTGATCACCATCGAAGTTAAATCCACGTGACTGAATACGCGTCAGAAACTGGGCGTACCACTTTTTACGTTGTGGCTCCAGATCCTTCATCTGACGGCGAATCTTGTTATAACGCTTTTCCTGTTCGTCCACTTCCTCGGCATGCCACTCTTTTTCTGCCTTGGTTGGCTTGTGCTTTATCTTTGTAAATAAAAATGTCATTGATGTCTCCTTTACTAATGTCTAAATATTTGTGCATTGGAAGATATCGCCGTGCTCGATCAACTGATCGATATCTCCGTCTGCGTAGCCAATTTCGGCTAATACTTCTCTCGTGTGTTCGCCCAACCTTGGAGGCAGACGATCGATTGATGCCGGTGTTTTTGATAAATTCGCCGGCGGGCTTGAAAATCGTAATTTACCTTCTGTCGGATGCTCGTGCTCCTGCCAAAAACCTGTGCTGACAAGATGCTCATCAGTCAGCAAAGTATCCAGTGAGTTAACCACCATCATAGGAACATTAGTATCACCTAACAAATCCAACCACTCTTGACGGGTCTTTTCCTTAATCACATCACCGGTCGCTTTGTACGACGCATTAATGTTTTGCAGACGACTTTTCATATCCTTGAAATCCGGGTTCTCTGCCAGTTCCGGATGACCCGATAATTTAGCAAAGGTCAGCCAATGGTTATCCCAGTATGGCAATACCGCCAAATACAAACCGTCTTTGGTCTCATAGGGTCGTCGATGACTTGCCATTAAGCGTACATAACCAGCTTCACCAATCGGCGGTTCAAAAGTTTTCCCCCACATGTGTTCGGTCATCACAAATGCAGCCATAGTTTCGAACATCGGAACCTCTATCTGCTGTCCTTCTCCTGTTCGTTCTCGATGAAACAAAGCCGCTAAAATCGACTGAGCCGCCATCATGCCTGTGGTCTTATCAGCAACGATGGTAGGCAAGTAACGTACCTCGCCATACATTTCCTTGACCAACATGGCGATACCGGACGCCGCCTGAATCGAATCATCCAGCGCACCCTTCTCACCATATACACCCTTGGTTGAATAACCATAAGCACCACAGTAAACAATGTTCGGATTGTATTTAACTATATCGTCGTATCCAAAACCGAGTCTGGCGATCGATTGTGGCCGGTAATTATGTAGCACCACATCCGCTTCTTTAATCAATGAATGACAGGCTGCTTTGCCACCTTCCGACTTCAGATCCAGCACAATACTGCGCTTGTTGCGGTTACAGCCCATGAACAATGAAGACATGTCTGCATTTTCGCGCGAAGGCCCCAGGTTACGATTAGTATCACCGCCAGGTGGCTCTACTTTGACTACATCAGCGCCATGATCAGCCAGCATTTGACCGGCGTATGGGCCCAACACGACACTCGCCATTTCTACTATTTTTACGCCTTGTAGTGCACCACTCATAATTTATATAACTGCCTGGCGTTATCACGCATAAATTTTTGTCGCGCTTCGGGCTTAAGTTCCATGTCATTTATTTCTGCTACAGTACGCTCAAAACGAAGTACCGGGAAATCAGTACCAAACAACACTTTATCCTGCCCATAGCTATTGATGTATTGCTTGACTGACGCGGGCCAGTATTTAGGGCTGTGCGCGTCAGTAGCGATATATACATTTTCGTGCTTCCATGCCATGGCGATCATTTCGTCCTGCCAGGGTATACCGACATGTGTGCCAATGAGTTTCAACTCAGGTAAATCACAAGCAACATCATCGAGATAAATAGGTCTACCGACACTCTTGCCGCGCTGGTCTTTGCTATAAATCAGTGACTGTCCGACCTGCATCTGGATTGGGATATCCAGCTCTATGCACTTGGCATAAAACGGATAGTAACGTGCGTGATTGGGCGGCAGATCAAACCAGTGTGGATACAGATGAGCACCAATAAAACCCATATTAGTCACGGCATCTTCCATCGCCCTGACTCCATCCATTCCTTGGAATGGATCAACCCCGATCAAACCACGAAAGCGATCCGGGTATTGATCAACTGCCTTGGCAACGACCTCGGGAGGCATATGGTAGCTGCCAGGCAATCCCAGCCTGCCTGATTTAGCCGCAACCAGAAAACCAATTTCTATATTGGCAGCATCCATACCTTCGAGCATGCTTTCCAGTGAAATACCCTGACTATCGTGCTTACCTTTTACCTTGCCAACAAAAAATTCGTCAGTCCACCCCGGCCTGTGAGACAAAGCCTCTTCGTTCCAGAGATTAACAACAGCATCTATGGCGCCGTAATTTTCCATTATGCTCCCAGCACAATGATAGCCAGACCACAGGCACTAATCGTGGCACCACAGGCTGTATGACCAAATCTAAACATGGAAAAGTGTCTCAGCCTTGCCAGCCCGTAACTGGTAATCAAGACTGCACCAAGCATCGTCAACATGGTTACTCCGGCAAAGACAGCAGTTACCAACAACATGCCTGCGACACTAAAAGTCATTGCGGGATACATCAGTATTGGAATCAGTGGTTCACAAGGGCCAATGATAAAAATGACTAAAATGGCGAACGGAGAAAATCTGGCCAGTTTAAAGCCTGAGCCATCAACGTCATGATGCGTATGTGTGGCCTTTTTCTTGTAAGCATGCCGCAAACCCCAGACTGCATATACCAAACCAAAGGCAACCAGCAACCAGGCTGCTATTTCTCCACGCATGCTCTCAATTAAACCCAGCTGGTCCAGCTTGGCTCTTATGGCGATACCGACGAAGCCCAGCAGTACCGACCCGAGAATATGCCCAAATCCGATCAAAGTGGTAACCGCCGCCAGTTTTTTCATACTCCAGTTTCTGGCTGCAGAAACTGCCGTTAATGGTAGATAGTGATCAACACCAATAATAGTGTGGACAAAGGCAATAGTTGCCGCCGTACTGGCGAGCACTAAAAGTTCTGGATGCATTGCGACTCTCTAGCTATGTTATAATGTTATATGATTAGTACATTATGCTTGGAAATTACGTTTCAGGCAAGAAACACAGACTTTTGAACCGACTATGCCTCGCTGTATGAAACCACACTATGACTAGCACATTATTCGACAAAATCTGGCAGGACCATCTGGTCAGCGAGCTTGAAGGCGGCGAGTCATTACTTTATATAGATCGCATCTTTTTGCATGAAAGAACTGGCAGTATTGCCATGCAAAGCCTGGTCGACCAAGGGCGAGGCATCAAAAATCCTGAACACGTATTTTGCACTATCGATCATATCGTAGACACCACACCGGGTCGTACAGATATGACACTACTCCCGTCCGGTCATGAGTTTATTCGCAGCACCAGAAAACTCGCACTGGACTTCGGTATACAGTTCTTTGACATCAATGATCCGCGGCAAGGTATCGTTCATGTAGTCTCACCAGAACAAGGTATTGCCCTACCCGGTTGCATCATAGTATGCCCGGACAGTCACACCTGTACACTCGGCGGCCTCGGTGCGCTGGGATGGGGCATCGGCTCTACTGATGCTGAACACGCTATAGCAACCTCAACACTCAAGTCTAGAAAACCAAAAAACATGCGCATCACCTTCTCCGGTGTTACAGCCCCAGGAGTTACCGCCAAAGACATGATTCTGCATCTGATTGGTGAATATCAAGCCAGCGGTGGCCAGGGATACGCGCTAGAGTTCGCAGGCGAAGCTGTCACCAACCTATCGATCGAAAGTCGACTGACTCTGTGCAACATGGCAGTAGAGTTCTCCGCATTCAGCGCGGTTATTGCACCCGATGAAAAGACTATTGAATACGTTAAGGGCCGACCCTACGCTCCTGCTGGCAAACAATGGGAGCAAGCTGTAGAGCATTGGCAAACTCTCAAGTCCGAGCTTGATGCAAGCTTTGATGCCGAGATAGTGATAGATGCCAGCAAAATCGAACCTTGTGTTACCTGGGGCACCAGTCCGGAACATGTCATCGGGATAAATGATACCGTGCCTGACCCATTGCGAGAAGACAATCTCGAAAAGAGAGCAGCAATGCAACGCGCACTCGAATATATGGATCTTAAACCAGGTGAACAAGCCAACAAGATCCATATAGATGCCGCGTTCATTGGCTCATGCACCAATAGTCGACTAAGTAATCTACAAGCGGCGGCTGAGCAGCTAAAAGGCAAGCGCGTAGCGGAACATGTAAAAGCTATTTGTGTACCCGGTTCTACGCAAGTAAAAGCTGCCGCCGAAAAAGAAGGGTTGGATAAAATCTTCATCGACGCTGGTTTTGAATGGCGTGAAGCTGGTTGCTCAATGTGTTTTTACGCTGGCGGTGAAACCTTTGGCGAGAAACAGCGCATTATTACCAGCACCAACCGTAATTTTGAAGGCCGCCAAGGGCCGGGGAACCGCTCACATCTTGCCAGCGCGGTGATGGTAGCGGCGAGCGCTGTAGAAGGTCACATAACTGCTCCGAAACAATCAGGTGAAAACAATGGATAAATTCACCGACCACTTTGGCTTAACCGCACCGCTGATGCGAATCAATATTGATACTGATGCAATTATCCCTTCCAAAAGAATGCGCAGTGTTTCCAAACACGGTCTTGGCCCATCTGCTTTTTACAACTGGCGCTTTCATGAAGAAAACGTAGAAAATCCTGAATTCGTACTCAACCAGGCTCCATATCGGGATGCCAGCATTTTACTCAGCGGGAAAAATTTTGGTTGCGGCTCATCGAGAGAGCACGCCGTCTGGGCCCTGAAAGAATTTGGTATTAAAACCATCATTGCCCCCAGCTTTGGTACGATTTTTTATAAAAACTGTATACGAAACGGGATCTTACCGGCGACTCTGGGAGAGAAAGAACTTGAGCAGTTAGCCGAGTCTGTGGCCAATAGTGGTGACAAGCACTCTATGATTGACCTGGAAAAGAAAATTATTTCACATGGGTCTCTGGAGTTTTCATTTGAGATAGTTGAAACCGATCAAAAGACCTTGCTTGCTGGCCTTGATCCGATCACGCAAACATTATTACATGCAAAATCTATTGATGAATTTATCAGTCAGGACCGATCCAGTCGCAAGTGGGCACATCTAGACTAGAGCTGTATGCAGGTTAAGACTTACTTAACCAGACCCTGATCTCGCAATGTAGCAATCTCTTGATCAGACAAACCCAGATCTTTGGCAATCTCTGAAAAATGCTCTCCAGCCTGCGGCGGGTTGTGTCGGGCTGGCATACGCTTACCGGAAAACTCAACTGGAATACCAGGCAGTAAAGCCTTGGTGCCGTCTGTAAGTTCAAGCTCCAGCAAGCCACCATCGAGTAAATGTTCATCCGTAAACAAATCAGATGGCGTGTTGATTGGCGCATAGGGCAAACCAATTTTATCCAGCTTGTGCAGCAATTTCTTTTTGCTTAACTTACCAAAGGCCTTGGCCACCACCGGCAAGATTGTCTCACGGGCCTCTACCCTGCCATTGTTACTGGCGAGACTCTCATCCTCTGACCACTCTTTAAAACCAAAGACCTCACAAAAACCTCGCCACAATGTATCACTCACTACAGCAACAAAAATCTTCTCGTCATCTTTAGTCGTGAAAATGTCATATATTGCCCAGGCAGAATTACGCTGACTCATCGGCGGCGGAGCTATCCCGGTAACCGCTTCTTGCGCCATGTGCTGTCCCATCAAAAAGACGGTCGACTCAAACAATGAACTGGTCAGATATTGCCCTTTGCCGGTAGTGTGTCGCTGCTCAATTGCCGAAAGAATTCCAATCACACCAAACATACCTCCAGAAACATCAACCACTGATGCTCCTGCACGCATTGGCTTGTCTGGCAAACCTGTCATATACGCCAGTCCACCCATCATTTGGGTGACTTCATCGAGCGCAGTTCGATGTTGATAAGGACCGGAAAGAAAACCTTTCAAAGAGCAATATACCAGTCGGTCATTCAGGGCTGCACAATCGTCATAGCCCAGGCCCAGCTTATCCATCGCACCGGGTCGAAAATTTTCTATCATGATGTCAGCGGTGCGTAGCAACTTATAGACGAAGGTCAAACCGTCATCGGATTTCAAATCTACGCAGATACTTTTCTTATTGCGGTTATACATCGGAAAATAACCGGCTCCAGAACCTTTCAGCCGCCGGGTGTTATCACCCGCCAGAGGTTCAACCTTGATCACCTCAGCACCCAGATCTGCGAGTATCAATCCTGCTGAAGGCCCCATGACCATGTGTGTAAATTCTATGACTCGCAAGCCAGCTAACGGGAGTGTTGCCTGTTCCAAAATATTACCTGTTGTGAACTATCTCGACCTAATACATTGAGTATTAGGTATAATGTAATAACAATATAACATTAGACCTCACTTGCACAGGTTGAGCTTCAATATTATGAGCACCAGAGATATAGAAATCAGTGAAGTTGGCCCACGAGACGGACTGCAAAGCATCGACTCGATCATGTCTACCGCCGACAAAAAAGCCTGGATTAAAGCTCAGGCAGAAGCAGGCACACCCGAAATAGAAGTCGGATCATTCGTGCCAGCCAAGCTGTTACCTCAATTAGCAGATACAGCAGAACTGGTTGAATATGCAACCGGCATTCCTGACCTCAATGTGGCCGTGTTAGTACCCAACCTGTTCGGCGCCAAACGCGCCATAGAAA
Source organism: uncultured Thiotrichales bacterium (assembly GCA_938041655.1). GTDB lineage: Bacteria > Pseudomonadota > Gammaproteobacteria > CAZUMV01 > CAZUMV01 > CALIRD01. The sequence continues at coordinate 26,896 of CALISW010000141.1, forward strand.
CTGGCGCCCATAAAATTACCCTGCCTTTCTCGTTAAGTGAAACGCACAGCATGAAAAATGTACGGCGAACGCACGCACAAGTTATCGACGAGATCAGCAATATAGTAGCCGCTATTAGTGAAAGCGAGAATCGCGACAACACCGTGTTCGAAGTTGGTCTCTCAACCGCGTTTGGATGCACACTCGAAGGCGCCATTGACGAAGACTTTGTCGTTGCAATGGCAGCCAAAGCCATTGAACTCGGAGCAGATGAAGTTGGTCTGTCAGACACCACCGGCTACGCCAACCCGACACAAGTCACTCGCTTGACCAAAGCAATACATCATGAAATCGGCGCTGACAAAATGACTGGCATACATTTGCACAATACGCGTGGCCAAGGGTTGGCTAATGTTATGGCCGCATTGGAAGTCGGCTTAACTACGCTGGACTCTTCTCTTGGTGGTATTGGTGGCTGTCCATTTGCACCCGGCGCCAGCGGCAATATCGTTACCGAAGATCTGGTGTTTTTACTCGAAGCCATGGGCTTAAAAACCGGCATCGATATGGACAAGCTGCTAGCGGTTAGAGAGCAAGTTCAAAAAACACTACCCGAAGAAGAGCTCTACGGCTTTGTCGCTGCGGCCGGCTTACCTAAAGATTTTGAGGCTGCCAGCGCCTAGCTATAACGGTTAGGAAGATGGCCGACTGAGATATTCTCCACGTGCACCACCAATGACCAGACCGTCTTTATAGACTTTTTCACCACGAAGATAGGTAGTGGTGACCTTGCCAGTAAGCTCTTTACCTTCAAACGGCGTATAACCTTGCGAAGACTCAGATTCCTCATGGCGAACCGTAAATGTCACCTCAGGGTCGAGCATAACCAAATCAGCGTCATAGCCTTCAGCAATATCACCTTTACTATTTAAACCATAACGTTGCGCCGGGTTTCTCGAAACCAATTCAGCCATTTTATTGAGCGATAGTCCTCTCTTACTACCCTCGCTATACAGACCCGAGAGCAAGTACTCTGTTCCGCCAAAACCGGATTTGGAAACCCAAATATTGTCCGGGTTTGAAGCATCGTGATTTTCTGTTTTCAGCTCTTCCTGACAGCAGGCATGATCACTGGTTACCCAGTCAACATTCCCGTCCAGCAACTGTTCCCACAAATACTCGACGTCTTCGCGCGAGCGAATCGGTGGGTTCACTTTGGCGTGACAGCAAGCCGGATCATCATAATCGAGCAACATGTGCCCGATGGTCACTTCGCGTCTAAAGTTAATATGCGGGAAGACGGTTTGCATCATCATCGCTGCTTCCATTGCCTTGCGTGAGGTCAAATGCAGCAAGTTAATGTTTAAACATTCAGTTTCATATGCCAGATAGGAAGCAATCCAGACCGCCAGACCTTCTGAATGAGGTGGTCTGGCTGCACTGTAGGCGCGCAAGCCCGTTAACTTACCCTCAGATTGCACCAGCTTGGTATAAGCATTGAGTATGTCAGCCAACTCACAATGCAAACTCACACTGATCTGGTCTGACATATCCGGATACTTCTTAATCAGCTTGGCTGCACCACGCATAATGAACTCAAAGTGTGCAATATCGTAAGAATCGTCTTCATCAATCATGAGGAATTCACGTTGTGCATTTTTATCCGTTTTACCGTGCAGACCATAGCCACCATAAAACATAAATATCTTGAATGATGAAACGCCATGGTTGATCAGCAAACTCTCCATCTCATCAATGTGAGAACTCGATATAGGTGCCAAATGATAGGCATAATCAACCCAGTAGTTTCCTTTCGAGATATCCAGTACTTCCGGGTAAAAGTCTTCGTAAGAACCACCCTTGTTAAGATAATACTGCCCTGTACGGAAGTAGGTTATTGCCGAAGTGACACCACCCATAGCGGCTGCTTTACTCTCGGTCACTGCATCTTCATGCAAGGGTGAATAGATACCGACGTGCATATGAGCATCAACCAAACCGGGGAATACCAACTTACCGCCAGCATCATCAACCGCTCGCGCCTTGTCTGCAGCTATATCTGGCGCTACTAATGATATTTTCCCTGATGTAATGGCAATATCTTGCTGAATTACCTCATCTTTTCCTGGCTGTACAACGCGAGCGTTTTTAATGATGAGATCGTATTGATGAGTATCTGACATAGTTAATTCAAGCCCCTATTATTTGCGATAATGATATAACAATATAGCTTTATTCTAAAGCCTTCCCGGAAGTAACGGGCAAAAAAAAACGCCACTCCATGAGTGGCGTTTTGCACAACAAAAAGACCTCTACCCCTGCGGGATTATCAAAGTCTGACCGACGTAGATTTTGTTAGGATCTTTTAACAAAGGCTGGTTGGCCTCAAAGATCTTCATGTACTGACCTGCACTACCCAAAAACTCTTTAGATATCTTTCCCAGAGTATCTCCGGACTGTACTTCATAGTAGATCGTAGGAGGCGCTTCTGGTGCTGGCGGGTTCTGTACTTCAATCTGACAATCCACATTGCTAATGCCAATCTGGTTACCGGCAGCCATAGTAATTCTATCGCAAGCCGCCTGATCTGCCACTTTTCCAGATACCGTTGCTGTATCGCCATTTACGCTGGCTTTAAAATCCTGCACGATGATATCTTCCATACTACCCACACGGTGCTGGATTTGCGCCTCACGAATCTGATTCAAGCGTTCTGGACTTAACGATTGTGGCTGCTCGATATCTTCATCCTCATGCAGCATATCGAATACTTTTGAACCCAGCTTCTCGCCCGCACCGGTTACAAATTTAAATATACTCAAGTGACACTCCTGCCTATAGTTATTCTTAAGCCTTCACTCTAAAAGCAGCTATCTACCATGTCAATCTGACTATCGCCATTAGCGCCTGATTGTTACAATTGAATCAGTAAAATAACCCATTTATTGTTAATTCCGGGAATAACACTATGAGCAATGGCACATGCATCATTATTGGTGCGAGTCACGCCGCATCACAACTTGGCCCAGACTTGCGTAAGCGAGGCTGGCAGGGGCGCATTCTAGTCATTACCGATGAAAACGTTATTCCTTATCACCGCCCACCTTTATCCAAGGAATATTTGTCCGGCAAAAAAACGTTTGAACAGATATTGATTAAAAAACCAGCGTTGTATGAAAAAAATGATATTGAGTTTTTATTAAATACACGCGTCACCTCGATCAATCGTGATGACAAGAGCATCACTCTGGCTAATGGCGAAACTCTTGCCTACGACAAGCTGGCGTTAACCACCGGCGCCAGAGTCAGGCATATCCCTGTCCCGGGTGCCGAGCTTGATGGTGTGCATTATTTACGCGACTCCAACGATGTAGAAAAAATCATGCCATTAGCCAAGGCTGGCAATAAAGCTGTGATCATTGGCGGCGGTTATATAGGTCTTGAAACAGCCGCAGTACTGCAAACTATCGGCATGCAAGTGACGGTAATCGAAATGATGGAACGTGTGCTTGAGCGTGTCACCACCGCTGAGGTCTCTGCCTTTTACCACCGTATACACACTGAACAAGGTGTAGAAATAGTTACTGGCGCCAGTGTTACCAAAATTAATGGTGACAAGTCTGTAGAAAGCGTCACCATTGACAACGGCGATCATTATTCTGCTGACCTGGTTATTGTCGGTATCGGTGTTATCCCCAATACCGAGCTTGCAGAGGAAGCGGGTCTTGAGGTTTCTAATGGTATCGTTGTTGACGAATACTGCCGCACCAGTGATCACGACATAGTCGCTGCCGGAGACTGCACCTGGCACTACAATCCTTTTTATGACAAACACATTCGCCTTGAGTCGGTACAAAATGCATTGGATCAGGCGCGTGTTGCAGCAGCCACACTGAATGGTGACTTAAAACCGTACGATACCCTGCCCTGGTTCTGGTCAGATCAATATGATCTAAAGCTACAAATACAGGGTCTGTCTGCTGGTTATGACGAAGTGATTATCCGCGGCGATATAGACAGCAGTCGCAAGATCGCTATTTTCTATTTAAAAGAAGGTCGTATTTTGTCAGTCGACGCGGTCAATAGCGCGCCAGAATTCATGGTTGGCAAAAAACTGATTCTGGCTAAAACAATCGTCGATAAAGAAAAACTGGCTGATGCCAGCGTATCCATAAAAGAACTAATGACGTAGCGCCTAATCCGTCTGAGTTAGTATCTGCGAGAGCTCTTTTCTGGCACGAGGCTCTGGCACTTTCTTTGGATACCCGTAAGGAATCAAACCCACGATCTCTTGTTGACTGCGATCTATGCCCAACACATCATAAAAACGATTATCACGTGTGATAATCCCGGTTGACCATTTAGTGCCAACCCCCGAATCCCACAACACCAGCATCAAATTCTGTATCGCACAACAAACTGCTGCGTAGTCTTCAACCAACATTAAATTAGTTTCGGCATTGGTTGTACAAGTAACAACTAACCAGCCTGGTACTGTCCCGGCCTTGTGCTTTTTTGATTGCGCCAGTGCTGGACCTTTGTATTCATTAATAACCTCATACAATAATTCAGTATAAGCAGCCGTCTTTTTGTCCCCTAACTGATAAAAATGCCAAGGCTCAGTGAGGTGGTGATTAGGCGCCCAACTCGCCGCAATAATCGCGTCTTCTATGATGGATTGATCGACTGACCGCTCAGCGTCAAATAGAGGTATTGTCCTGCGATTCTGAATGGTTTCTTTTATCATTATTTACCTGATCTATGGGCACCAAACCCAGTTGTTAATAAGCTTAAGATTGTGACTAAAATAGTTATTGTGCGAGCACTCGTAGCGCGACTTAGAGTAAAAGTGCCATGAAATACAACAGTAAGCACTATTCCTGTTGTATTTCATACATTCTGCACAATTCACCGCTATACTTCTATATGTAGCAAAGAATCCTGAATACAATACATGTCTCAAAAATTACTCATACTGATCGTCATTATCGTCACGGCTCTGGCCGCATTCTTGATGACGAAAAACAAAGCACCAGCGCGACAACGCGGGCAAGCGCCCAGTGTTGCGGTGCCCGTGCAGGCCATCACTTCAAACAGTGGAGACTATCAGGTAATTCTTTCCAGTCAGGGAATTGCGAACGCCAGAACAGAAACTGTTATTTCTGCTCAAGTGTCTGGCAATGTAATTAACGTCTCGGACAAGTACCGCGCCGGCGCCTTCTTTGAAAAGGGTGAATGGATCATGAGCATTGATAACCGGGATTATCTGGCATCGCTGCAATTATCTGAAGCTTCAGTTGACCGCGCCCGACTTGCCATCACTCAAGAAAAAGCAAATGCCGAACTGGCAAAGAAAAACTGGGACAGGCTCAACCCAGGCGAAAAAGCCAACGACCTGGTATTAAGAAAACCACAGCTCGCTTCGGCCCGGAGTGAACTCAAATCAGCGCAGGCACAATATGAAACGGCCCAGCTGAATGTTGAACGCACCCAAATCACAGCTCCCTTCAGCGGTAAACTGACAGAGAAGACGGTCGACGTTGGTCAGTATCTAACCCCCGGGCGCGCGGTTGCCAGTCTGGTGGCTACCGACAAACTCGAAATTGAACTGCCCGTCAGCGCCAAGTGGCGACAATTTATTGATCTGAAGGATGATAAGAATCCTAAGGTAGAAATATTCGTCGGCGACGACACAAGCGCCGGATGGCAAGGTGAGATTGTTAATGTCAGTGCCACCATTGATCAACAGAGCCGACAACTCGTGATGTTTGCCGAAGTACCTTCCAAAAATGATTCAGGCGGAATTGACCTGCTGGTCGGTGACTATGTAACCGCAAAAATCTGGGGCAAGACGATTGAAAATGTTATCGCCCTACCGCGTGAAACTCTGGTGGATGGCAACGCCATCTGGATCATCAAAGATAACAAGCTCTATAAAGAACCGGTCAACGTTATCTGGATGGATATTAACGATGTCGTTATTGAAAATACTTTACCTGCAAACACTCTGGTCAATATAACGGCACTTGGTTATGTAGTCAGTGGCGTACCCATACGTATGATTGAGCTGGACGGCACTGAGATTAGATCAGCACCGCCAGGCAAACGGAGCAATAAACCCGACGCCAGAACACCAGCCGCCGCTACGAAATAATTCCAGATGATCAAATGGTTTGCAGAAAACGATGTCGCCGCAAATCTCTTGTTGGTATTTCTGGTTGCCTTTGGCCTCTTTAGTTTAACCAACATCCTGCCCACCGAGGTATTCCCTACTACTGAAAGAGAAGCCATCAATATTTCAGTTACGCAGCGTGGTGCAACGCCCTCGGATATAGAATCTGGAATCACCGAGCGCATCGAGGCAGCAATTGCTGACTATGCCGAGATCGATGAAATCACATCAACCTCCACCGAAAACCGGTCTTCGGTTCGAGCGAGTCTCTACACCGGCACAGACAAACAAAAAGCACTCAACGAAATCAAGTCTCGAGTTGATGCGCTTTCAACGCTTCCAACCAGCGCAGAACGTCCGACCATCTCCGTCTCGGAATTTTCCCGGGATGTCATCAACCTGGTCATCTATGGCGACATAGACGAGAAAGAACTCAACTTATTGAGCCGGCAAATTGAAGATGAAATTCTCCGTGTTCCCGGTATTTCACAGACCAGTATAGAAGGCATTAGACCCTTTGAAATCAGCATCAACATTTCCGAACAAAAACTGCGTGAATACAATATTAGCGTTAACGATATCTCTGTCGCTATTCGTAGACAGTCGCTAGATCTATCAGCGGGTCAGGTCCGTACCAAGAGCGGCGACATATTACTGAGCACCAAATCTCAGGCATACACCTATGACGATTACGCCGAGCTACCTATTTTTAATTACCCCGATGGCTCTAGCCTCAAGTTGGGTGATATCGCGACCATCGATGATGGTTTTGATGAGAATACGATACTGACCAGATACAACGGTAAACGCGCTGCACGCCTGAGCATCAGCAGGATCGGCAAAGAAAATGCGATCGAAGTGGCGGAGAAAGTACGCAAATTCCGGGCAGACTACGAACCACGCTTACCCGAAACGGTCAAGCTGGCGATCTGGGATGATGACTCGGAAATAATTAGAGACCGAATTAACACCTTACTCAAAAGTGCCTGGCAAGGACTGATCCTTGTCTTTATTTTATTGGCATTAATGTTACGCACATCGGTAGCAATCTGGGTCACCGTCGGTATACCTGTATGTTTTGCAGGTGCACTCGCCGTAATGCCCTGGGTAGGCGCAACCATCAATATTTTTAGTGTATTTGGCTTCATTATTGTACTTGGTGTGGTGGTAGATGATGCCATCGTCACAGGTGAAAACATCTATACACATTTCACAAGGCATGGTGATGGTTTACGTGCGGCAATAGAAGGCACTGAGGAAGTGTCAAAACCGGTTGTCTTCGGCGTACTAACTACCATAGCTGCATTCACACCCTTCCTGCTAATCACCGAAGGCTTTGCAGCATTTGCGCGCTCTATGGCAGTTGTTGTTGTTTGCTGCCTAGTATTCTCGCTGATTGAAAGTAAATTGATTTTACCTTCTCATTTAAAGCACATGAAAAATAGTGATGAGCGAGAAGGTGCAAGCAATCCAATACTTCTAAAGTTTCGTCATATTCAAGATGCTGTCGGCCATGGCATGATGTCTTTTGCCTACAACACCTACCGACCATTCCTGATCAAGGTGGTTAGAAATCGTTATCTAACATTGACTGTTTTTATCGCCATGACCGTGCTGACCGTATTCATGTTTCGAACTGGAATGATTAGCTACACCTTTTTTCCACGAGTAGCCGGCACTACAGCAAATGCCACTCTCACCATGGCTGAAGGCACTCCCTATGAAGTTACAGAAAAAGCAGTTAGTACGCTTGATCAAGCAGCGATCAAGACGGTCGCCAAATATACGAATGAAGATACCGGAGAAACTTCGGTTAAAGGTATTTTATCGACTGTAGGCTCCCAGGGTGGTGGTGGCAGACGCAGTAGTGGCAGCGGCAATCGAGCCAGAGTACAGGTTGAACTCGACACTACAAATTCAGCACCAGTTCCGATGAGCGCCGCCGACTTCGTCAAAGACTGGCGCACTGCGGCTGGCTCCATCATGGGCGTAGAATCACTAACCTATCGCAGCGAAAGGTTTCGCATTGCTGATCCAGTAAGCGTTCAATTGACCGGCACTGATGGAGAGGAACTTGATAAGGTGGTTGCAGCCATTGAAAACAAATTAAAGACATTTGATGGTGTGTTCGACATTGGTAATTCTCTCAGCAATGGCAAGCGTGAATTGAACATTGCGCTTAAGCCTCAGGGTGAATTACTCGGGCTGAATCTACAAAACATCACTACCCAGGTACGCTCGGCCTTCTTTGGCTCTGAAGCCCAGCGCATCCAACGTCAACGCGATGATATAAGAGTAATGGTGAAGTACCCCGTCAATGAACGCTCTGACCTCTCAAAACTTGACGACCTGATGATCAAGACCGGTAGCAATATCGAAGCACGTTTCAGCGATATAGCCACTGTTTCCTGGACCCGTTCACCCAGCAGCATACGACGTATTGATCAACGCCGCGCGGTTAATGTGACTGCTGATCTGGATAAAACAGCGGTTGACGAAAAACAACTCAATCAGGAATTGAATACTTACATCGCGAACCTGCTGGCTTCGTATCCGCAAATCTCCTATAGCATGGAAGGTGAGCAACGTGCACAAAGAGACAGCAATACCGAGATGCTCTACAGCACACTATTCATAATTTTGGTTATCTATACTCTGCTCGCCATTCCGTTCAAATCTTACAGCCAACCTTTAGTCGTTATCATGGTCATGCCTTTTTCCCTGATTGGGTGCATTTTGGGTCATGTGATCATGGGTATCGGCATGTCTATCTTCAGCTTTTGGGGAGTACTCGCTTTATTCGGAATTCTGGTTAACGACAGTCTCGTAATGGTCGACTGGGTAAATCGACGCGTCAACAGTGGCATGGATAAGTTTCAAGCCATAATCGAGGCTGGAGCTTCTAGGTTTCGCCCCATCATTCTAACTTCTGTTACTACTTTCGTTGGTGTATTCCCTATTTTGTTTGACGATAGCGATCAGGGAAGATTCCTGGCACCCATGGCTATTTCGCTCGGCTTTGGTATTTTGTTTGCAACCTTCATCACCTTGTTGATGGTTCCCTGCAATTACCTGATACTCGAAGACATCAAGCGGCTGTTTAAACGAGATAGCGAGGATATCAATGAAAGCTATGAGCCCCTTACCAACGATCTCAAACACGAGATCTAGAGACCTGAAAACATGATTAACTGGTTTGCCCGTAACGACGTCGCCGCCAACTTATTGTTGATATTTATTGTTGCGACCGGCCTCTACACTATTGCCAGAGTATTGCCGCTCGAGGTAACCCCTACAATTGACCCTGAGATGATCAACATCAACGTCATCCAGCGAGGTGGCGCACCTGCAGACATCGAATCTGCAATCACCATACGTATCGAAGAGGCGATCGCTGACTATCAGGACATTGAGCATATCAATTCAACTTCGAGCGAAGGCAATGCCTCAATCAGGGCAATGCTCTACCCCGGTGCAGACAAACTAAAAGCACTGAATGAACTCAAATCACGGGTTGATGCTCTTTCCACCCTACCGACCACAGCTGAACGTCCCACTCTTTCTGCCTCCGAGAGTAGTTTTGATGTGATCAGCCTGGTCGTATACGGCGATCTCGATGAAAAAGAACTCACCAGAATAACGCGCGACCTTGAAGACGATTTGCTTCGCACCCCTGAGATCTCGCAAACCAGCATAGAAGGTCTTCGCAACTTCGAAATCAGCATCAACGTCAATGAAGATACTTTGCGCGAATATGGCCTGAATATTCGTGATATCAGCAATGCGATCAAATCACAGTCACTCGACTTGAGTGCTGGCCAGGTACGCACCAAAAGTGGTGACATTTTACTCTCGAGTAAATCACAGGCTTACGATTATGAGGACTATGCCGGACTGACCATCCGCAACTTTGCCGATGGCTCAAAACTAAAGCTCGGTGACCTTGCCACAATCGAAGACGGCTTCGAAGAGAATAAGATCATCACCCGTTTTAACGGCCGCCGTGCCGCTTTAATTAACGTCACTCGCAGCGGCAAAGAAAATGCTATCGACATCGCCGATAGCGTTAAAAGATTTATTGCCGAGAAGGAACAAGAGTTACCAGCTACCGTAAGCCTTGGTTTCTGGGATGACACCTCAACCGAGATCAAAGGTCGCCTCAGTATTTTACTTGGTAGTGCAATACAAGGGGCGATCTTGGTCATGATCATGCTTACGTTGTTTTTACGGTTAACAGTAGCACTATGGGTCGTGATCGGCATTCCAGTATGTTTCGCTGGCGCCATGATATTGATGCCTTATCTTGGTGTGACGATTAACACCATGAGTTTGTTCGGCTTCATTATTGTGCTGGGTGTCGTGGTCGACGATGCGATTGTGACCGGCGAAAATATCTACACCCATTTCACCCGTCACGGAGATGGCTTGCGAGCCGCGATTGAAGGCACAGAAGAAGTAGCCAAACCAGTTATCTTTGGCGTGCTTACCACCATTGCGGCGTTCGTACCGCTGACCCAAATGGGAGCCGGACATGGCGCCTTCGTTAAAGCCATTGCCCTGGTTGTCATCTGCTGTTTAATTTTTTCCATCATCGAAACCAAATTGATCCTGCCGGCACACCTCAAACACCTGAAAAAACAACGCGAACAATCAGAAACTCGGAACCCTGTGATGCGTGCCTTACTCAGCTTGCAAAATAGCGTTTCAAACGGCATGCAAAATTTCATTAATAATTTCTACCGCCCGTTTTTAATCAAGGCAGTAAAAAATCGCTACCTGACTCTGGTCACGTTTATCTGCATCATGTACATGAGTGTTACCATAATCAGTGCAGGTCTGGTCAGGGTATCCTTCTTTCCGGTACTTGATTCGGATACAGCACGAGCAACCATTACCATGGCTGAAGGTACGCCGTCTGAAGTAACGCAAAATGCTATTACCGCACTGGATCAGTCAGCCGCGGTACTGGCAGAAAAATACACTAACCCGGAAAGTGGCGCATCGAATGTCAAAGGCATTCTATCTACCCTTGGCACTATTGGCTCCACCAATATTAGTAGCAGCGGGTCAACCAACCTCGGCAGGATTAATGTTGCATTGTTTACTGGTAAAGACGCCGCCTTCCCCCTTACAACTTCCGAGTTCGTGCAGGAATGGCGTGAAAGCTCCCCACAAATTACCGGCGTTGAGTCGCTCAGCTTTCGTTCCGAGTTATTCCGCATTGGTGACCCGGTCAATATCCAGCTCACCAGTAGTGATAACGAAGCCCTGCAACGGGTTATCCCGAAAATAGAGCAGAAACTCGCAACCTACGACGGCGTTTTCGATATTGGTAACTCTATCAACGACGGCAAGCGTGAACTTAATATCACCCTGAAACCTGAAGGCAGACTACTCGGCTTTGACCTGCAAAGTGTGACTAATCAGGTACGTTACGCCTATTTCGGCGATGAAGCACAGCGCATCCAACGCAGCCGTGATGATGTGCGTGTGATGGTCAAGTACCCTCTTGCGGAACGTTCTGAAATTTCCGACCTCGAAGATTTATTGATCACTTCCAGCGGAGATAATTCAGCTCGTTTTGCGGACATTGCCAATGTCAGCTGGTCCCGGGCACCCACCAGCATTAAACGGGTTGATCAGCAACGAGCCATCAATATTACCGCCGACATTGATAAAAAATCGGTTAACCAGTCGCTACTCTCGGATGAACTTGATGCTTTCATGTCGACCTTGCTTGCAGACACGCCACAAATCACTTACTCGCTGGAAGGTGAAAATGCCGAGACTCGAGAAAGCGGTCAAGGACTGATGTTTGGCCTGATTTTTACTCTGCTCGCAATCTATACATTGCTGGCTATCCCATTCAAATCCTATAGCCAACCATTGATTGTGATGTCAGTTATACCTTTCTCGATTACCGGAGCAATTCTTGGTCATTTTATTATGGGCGCAGCCATGTCTTTCTTCAGTTTGTTCGGGATGCTGGCGCTGCTTGGCATACTGGTTAATGATAGCCTCGTAATGGTGGACTGGGTGAATAAACGGGTTGCTGAAGGAACTGATAAATATGAAGCGATCATCAATGCTGGTGGAGCACGTTTCCGTCCTATTTTCCTCACCTCAATCACTACCTTCGTCGGCTTGCTGCCAATCCTGTTCGACACTAGCGCACCAGCCCAGTTTTTGATCCCTATGGCAATATCTCTTGGCTTCGGTATTTTGTATGCCACCTTCATTACCTTGATCATGGTGCCGTGCAATTACGTCATTCTTGAAGACATCAAGAATATATTTAATAGTAAAGATGAAAAAACAAATACAACTTATGATCCATTAAGTGAGACACTAAGCAATAACCTTTAAAGCCAGTACCCTACAGTGATTAGTTGGTTCGCAAAAAACGACGTTGCCGCAAACCTGATGTTGATATTTATTGTCTTCATCGGTCTGTATACAACCTTAAGGGTTCTACCTCTCGAATCTTTTCCAATCGTAGACCCTCGAATTGTCAGCATCAATGTTGTGCAAAGAGGTGCAACACCGGCTGATATTGAATCCGGCATTACGCTGAAAATTGAAGAAGCTATCTCTGATTATGAGGTGATTGAAGAAATCATCTCTAAATCAAATGAAGGTAATGCTTTGGTGATGGCAAAACTTAAAAGCAGAACTGACAAACAAGTTGCGCTGAACGATATCAAGTCACGCATCGATGCTCTTTCTACTTTACCTGCAGCAGCCGAAAAACCCATCATAACCGCCAGCGACCCTGTAATTGGCGTGATACAGCTCGTTATTTATGGCGACATCAGTGAAAAAGAACTCACTCTGTTGGCTCGTAAACTCGAGACCGAAATTATTGCAATACCAGGGATTTCACAAACTTCGATTCAGGGCGTCAGACCCTATGAAATCAGTATTAATGTTTCGCAAGCAACCTTGCGTGAATACGGCTTATCAATAGACGACATCACACAATCCATCCGACTTCAGTCAATAGATATTTCAGCAGGACAACTACGAACCGATAGCGGCGATATATTACTGGTAAGTAATTCTCAAGCGTACCGCTATGCAGACTACGCCAGTATTAATGTCGCCACCTTCCCTGACGGTTCAGAACTTCGTCTTGACCAAATCGCCGAGATTGACGATGGCTTTGATGAAAACCCGGTCTTCTCACGCTTTAATAATCAGCGAGCAGCGATTATTAGCATCAGCCGAACTGGTAGTGAAAGCGCTATTGAGATCGCAGAAAAAGTTAACGACTATATCGTAGTAAATCGCAGCTTACTGCCAGATGGCGTAGAAATGATCAGCTGGGATGACCAGGCTGTCTATATCAAAGACCGCATCAACACCTTGCTTACGAGTGGATTACAAGGCGGGATTCTCGTCTTTATTTTGCTGGCGTTGTTGTTGCGTATCAAGGTCGCGCTGTGGGTGGTAGTAGGTATACCGGTCTGTTACGCAGGCTCACTCGCATTATTGCCTTATTTCGGCGTAACTATTAATGGCATGAGCGTATTCGGATTTATTCTCGTTCTTGGTGTCGTGGTTGATGACGCCATAGTCACCGGCGAAAATATTTACACGCACTTCAAACGCCATGGTGATGGTTTGCGAGCCGCCATTGAAGGCACACAAGAAGTCGCCAAACCGGTAACCTTTGGCATCCTTACTACCATGGCAGCCTTCGCGCCGTTGTGTCTTATCGACGCGGGTATTGGCGCATTAATGCAGGCACTGGCGTTCGTCGTGATTGGTTGTCTGATCTTCTCATTAGTCGAAAGTAAATTGATCCTGCCCGCCCATCTAAAGAACATGAAAACGCCTCAGGACCGTGAGAGCAGCAACAACAAATTCACCGACTGGTTAAGAAGAACTCAGGACAAAATATCCAACAGCATGGTGTTCTTCGCCAAATACCGGTATCAACCGGTATTAACCAAAGCCGTGAACAATCGCTATTTTACGCTGACCTGCTTTATTTGTTTGTTAGTTTTAATGATTTTTGGTTTCAAAACCGGCGTGGTTAAGTTCTCCCCCTTCCCCAGAGTCGGCGATACTATCGCAACGGCAAAACTGAGTATGCCTCAAGGTACACCAGCCAACCTGACGGAACAATCGCTACGCATCATTCAGGACGCTGCCGTACAAGCCGGCGAGAAATACACTATCAATACTACCGGCGAAAGCTCGGTCAAAGGGGTTTTGGTTACGCTTGGTATCTCAGAAGTAACCATGTTTGGCGAGATCACACCAGGTGCCGCCAACCTGGGTAATGTCAGTGTTGCCTTCCATGTAGATGGTGAACAGCCTGTGCCACTTAATCCGTTTGAGTTTGTCAGAGAGTGGCGTGACTTGACGGGTGAGATACCCTCTTCTGAGTCACTACAATTTGCAGCTGAAGCTGGAGATTTTGGTGACCCGGTAGATATCAAGATCATCAGTAACAACGAACAATCCACCAACAGCATAGTTGCTTTTATCGAACGCGAGCTGCGACAATTTGATGGCGTGTATGACGTCAACAACTCATTCAGTAACGGCAAACGAGAACTACAAATAGAGCTGAAACCGGAAGGACACTTACTCGGCCTGGATCTGCAAGATGTCGCCGTACAAGTGCGTAATGCATTTTTTGGCTCCGAAGCGCAGCGCATACAACGAAATCGTGACGACATCAGAGTCATGGTCAAATACCCACTGTCTGAACGTTCAACCCTCAATCAACTTGAAGATCTGATGCTGATTACCAGCGATAATCGCCAAACACGCTTTGCAGATGTCGCCACGGTTAGCTGGGGACGCGCACCCTCGGCCATTGATCGCATAGATTTAGAACGCTCCGTCAACGTCACTGCTGACATTGATAAAACCACAGTAGATCAAGCACAGTTATCCAGCGATATCGAAGACATACTCGTCAAGCAAAGTATTAACTACCCGGACGTTAAACTATCTCAAGAAGGAGAACAGGCAGACGCACAGGAATTATTGTTCCAACTCCTAGTCGGCCTCGGCTTCACCTTACTAATCATCTACACCTTGCTCGCCATCCCCTTCAAATCCTACAGCCAGCCCGTGATCGTAATGTCAGCAATACCGTTTTCAATAATCGGCGCTGTATTGGGCCACCTTATCATTGGCTTTACCATGTCGATGGTCAGCATCTTCGGCGTGCTGGCATTGATTGGTATTATTGTTAATGACAGTCTGGTCATGGTGCACTGGATCAATCAACGCGTAGACGAAGGCATGGCACTGATTGACGCAGTATGCCAGGCCGGTGCTGCAAGATTTCGTGCCATTATTCTTACCTCAATAACTACATTCGTTGGGATCCTGCCGATTCTGTTTGACACCAGTACTCAGGGACAGTTTTTGATCCCCATGGTCACCTCGATTGGCTTTGGCGTCTTATTTGGCAGCTTACTAACACTATTTCTTGTACCGTGTAATTATATGATTCTCGAAGACATCAAGTCGATTTTTCGTTCCGACAAGTCCGAGACTAAAAAACCGGCACCACAACTACAGAACAGCCTGGATGCTGAAATCTAGAGACCTCATTGAGAAGCACCATTAACTCATCAATACTAATCCGCAACAGTCGGGTAACCCTCTTCTTGACCTTTACTTTGATGGTCCTGGTTAGTGTAGCCGTGTTCACAACCGATACAATGATTGCGGCCTTGAATACAATTTCAGTCAGCCTGAACGCTGAAATGAATAAGACACAATTAATCATTGTGACATTTCTCTTGTTATATGGCGCATTGCAAATACCGAGTGGCTTGCTTGCAGACCGATATGGTCGCAAGCCGGTGCTGATCGCCGGGTTATTCATTTTTTCACTGGGCTCTCTAATTACCATCGTCACCGATAACATGGATTTACTTTTGCTTGGCCGAGCCATTCAAGGTGTTGGCAGTGCCACCTCTGCCGTGCTGGCGCGAGCTATGGCCAGGGATCTCTGCTCAGGCCCAGAATTCAATCGCTTAATGTCGACCCTGATTGCAGCTACGGCATTTACTGCCGTCATTGGTCCAGTCTTAGGCGGCGTAGTTGTCTCTGCGTTTAGCTGGAAAGCAATCGTACTACTGATCGGTTTATACGGGCTGGTTGCGCTGATTTTAAGTTTTTCATTACCTGAAACACTGCCCGAAAAAGCGACACAGAATGTGATGAATCAGGTAAAGCGCAGCCTCGCTCTTTACATCCGAACGCCACTGACACTATGGTCAACAGCCTTGTTGTCGGTACACTTTTTCGGTTTCATGACATTACTTGCAAATTTTTCGCTAGTGACCGAAAGCTTTTATTCCTATAGCCCGTTGACTACCGGTGCCGTTTTTAGCACCGGGATATTTATTTACTTCCTGACCACCTTGTTATCCCGCCATTTAACAACTCGTATTGGCGCTATTAAAAACCTTGGCTTGAGCATCTATTGCTATATCGTCTCGGCAACAGCAATGGCCTGGCTCTACTTCAGTGGCAATCAGAATTTCATTTTTCTCTGCATGGCAACGCTGCCATTTATGATCGCCTTCGGATTTGTTTTTACCAATGCAAGCACTCTCGCCCTGCAAAACATTCATCACAGCCGGGGCTTTATCTCCGGCGTGGTTGGAACATTTCAAATTTGTGTTAGTAGTTTTGGAGCGTACTATAGCTCTCTTATTTACGACGGCACTGCTAATGCGCTTATACTCATTATCGGTAGTTGTTCCGCGCTAATGATCATTATTTACTTTGTTGGTTACTTTTTGATTCCAGACTGCCGCCCTACCGACGAACACAGCGCATGAGTGTAAGCTGCGTCATACTCGCCGCCGGTCAATCCTCAAGGTTTGGCAACATTAAAGCACTGGCAAAGTTTGAAGATCAAACACTGCTTGAGCATGCACTCTCGGCAGCAAAGAATTGCGACTGTAATGACATTCATCTGGTATTGGGCGCACATAAAACTGAAATCGAAACGAATATAGCTTTAGAGAATTGCAATATTATCTACAACCCGGATCACGCCACTGGCATGGCCAGCTCAATAAAGCTTGCAGTGAACACATTGAAAGACAGCGATGCATTACTATTTATGGCAATTGATCAACCTCTGATACAAGCCGAAGATCTCAACGCTCTGATCAGCATGCATCAGAAATTTAGCAACAGAATGGTGGCAGCAAAATACGCCAGCTCGGTTGGTATACCCGCTCTATTCCCCCGCAATTATTACAATGCTTTGTTAAGGCTTGAAGGTGACAAAGGTGCTAAAAAGTTGCTGACCACAACGACAATACAGAAAGTTGAAATGCCTGAAGCCCAGTTAGATTTAGATCATCCTGAAGATCTTGACGCTTTATTGGAAACTAGGAAAGATTAACTTGAGTTAGTATGTTTTCGTTCAATGATGATAGCTGCTGCCCTGAGCCATTATTCAAGACTGCGTGCATATCCGCCAGTATCGCCAGCGCAATAGACTCGGGCAACTCTCCCCCTAAATCCATGCCTACCGGACCTCTTATATGGCGCTCAAGACACGCTCTTTCCAACTCGGGCAATAGGTCAAGAATACGCTGTTTGCGTTCATAGGGACCTAACAGACCAATATATTGAGGCAGTTCTTCTGATGCGAACAACCATTTGATCCAGCCAGCATCCAGATGCATATTGTGAGTCAGCACCACTGCCGCATCAATTACCAGGCCTTCTCGCGCCAGAGAGTCCGGATCCTTTTTGATCACAACATCTGCTGCTGGAAAAAATCGACGACTGGCATAGGCCGGCCGATGATCAATTAAATTAATTTTCCAACCAAGAATCGACGCCATTGCAACCAGCGGTCGAGCGTCTACGCCACCACCGAATACAGCCAAATTTATTGCCGGCGTAAAGCGTGTTAATGACCAGCACAAATTATCTTGCCGTACAAACTCATGCTGCTGATTCTTATTAAACTCCGGCGCTTCAAAATCATCACCGAGTTTCGCTAACAATTGCTGCTGTTGATCTAGCAGTTTTAAAGAGGAGGATTGCGCTTCAAGTGCCGCGTCATAATGCTGTAACAGATAACACTCGCGCCCCAGTTTTAATTCATGCTGCATCAAACCAAGCAACTGATGACACTCTATCGTCAGGGGCTGCACGAACACTCCGATTTTTCCGCGGCAACCAATCCCCAGTTCTGCGGCAAATGATTCATCATCTATCATGTCGTATTCGATATAGCGCGGCGTATTATTACTCATCACTTGCCGACTACGTCTAACCACATCCGCCTCCAGACAACCACCACTCACCATACCGATAGCTTCTCCATCAGGGTTAATCAACATCACAGCGCCGGGGGTACGATAACTGGAACCCTCTTTAGAAATGACCATCGCCATACACCAACCTGTTACGTACTTATCATCTAGATAAGTCTGCAACAAGCTGGTAATGGAAATGCTATTCATAGTTATAACTTACGAATTGGACTGAATATAGCCGTCCACCAAATTTTCCAGCACATCCAAAGGTACCGGACCATTCTTCAAAACCACGTCATGAAACTCTCTGATATCAAAGTTATCACCTAGTTCGGCTGTCGCTTTATTTTTGAGTTCCATGATTTTCAACATCCCGATCTTGTAGGCGGTGGCTTGTGATGGCATTACGATGTAACGCTCAATTGCTTTGGCCGCATCTGCCTGTTCAGTTGGTGAATTATCCAGGATATATTGGATCGCCTGCTCACGAGTCCAGCGCTTTGCGTGTAAGCCGGTATCAACTACCAATCGAATTGCGCGCCACAATTCCATACTCAAACGGCCAAAGTTACTGTAGGGATCAGAGTAAAAGCCATATTCGATTGGCAGATATTCGGAATACAAACCCCAACCTTCAGTATACGCCGTGTACCGACCCAGTTTGCGGAACATAGGCAGACCTTCCAACTCCTGCGCTATTGCGAGCTGCATGTGATGGCCAGGCACACCTTCATGATAAGCCAACGCCTCTATTTCATAGACCGGTGTAGAGGTTGGGTTATACAAATTAACGTAATAAATACCGGGGCGACTACCGTCCAGCGCCGGGCTTTGATAGAAAGCTGTGCCCGCTGATTTTTCACGAAAGGGCTCGACCGCTTTGACGATTAAATCTGCTTTCGGCTTTACATTAAACAACTCGTCCAGCCTGGCACTCATTCCATCTATTGCATCATTCGAACGCTTTAAAAATTCAGCTCGATCTTCTTCACTACTCGATAAATAAAATTTAGGGTCATCAACGTGCTTGAAAAAAGCCTGCAGGTCGCCATCAAATTCAACCTGCTTCATAATCTCTCGCATTTCATTATGAATGCGCGCAACTTCTGACAAACCCAATTCATGAATCTCTTCCGAGTTCATGTCGGTGGTGGTAGTTTTAGCCAGAGCGTTATTATAAAAGTCTTCGCCGTTCGGGAATTTCCAGGCACCAGCATCTGTTGTCGCGCGCATCTTTTGCGCCGTCATAAAGGCAATCAACTTCTCATAGCCTGGCTGAACACTGGTGAGCATCGCTGTCCTGGCATCTTCCAGTAATTTTGCAGCCACCTCATCGTCCAGCTCTAATGCTTCTACCTTGGCCGTAAAGTCAGCCAGAATTGGGCTAACTGCATCGCCACTAGCAAAGGGCTGCCCACTAATCACATTCTGGCTGTCATTGATAACTTTATCGTGCACAAAATTGGGAGCGACAATACCAAGACTTTCACGCTTCTGCAGTTGCACTATCAATTGATCGAACATCGCATTCACACCGTTCAATCGGGAAATATAATCCTCGGCATGAGACACCTCACCCACCTGATGCATATTAATCAGGAAGGACGGGATTTGTGATTGCAAACCAAACATCTGATTGACCGGATAATTATGGTAGCGCCATTTTTGGTCAGCTACTTCCTCTTCAATCGACTTTACAAAAAGGTCGTAACTTAACTTGTTTTGAGCCGACAACTCATCATAGTTAATGGTGTTCTTGGCCTCTTCCAGATGTTTCTTGCTTAAAGCCAATTGTCGGTCTGCTGCGGCATCAGTCAGGTCATCCCACTTGTCATAATCGTCTTTCATACCCAAATAGGTTTTGGTCATGGGGCTAAGAGCAACTTGTTCCTGAAATGCCTTATCGAATAAAGCATTGGCTTTAGCGTCTTCGGTCATTACTGGCGGAACAGTAACCGAACTACAGGCCACATAGGTCAGCAGCACTAGTACAAGCAGCGCTGTTCGTATAAAGATATTTTTCACGTTTTTACTCCTGAGAATTGTTATTTTTTTTAGCGTTAAAGCTATTGAGGCAAACACTAGCGTCACCCTCAGGTTGGGTCAACATTTTCTGAAAAATAAAGACTCAGGTATGGCTTGTAACGAAGGAAATTCGTTATTCAAAGGAAATTACGCATTCAATTATTGTCGAAATTCTCTGCAACCACGTATTATATTATGCTATTAAAAAACACAGGATTTGAGTCATATGCGTAATTTATTCCTCGGCCTCATTTGCGGCCTGCTCATCATCAGTTGTGCCACCACCACGACAACTGATCAATCTGACCCCAATATCAATGAAACCGCGGATGAATTCGTCGCACGGATCAATGCTGAAATCATTGAGAACTCGAAAGAGAACGAGGCCGCCTATTGGGTCTACTCAACCTATATCACTCCTGACACTGAAGTTTTGGTCACCAAGGCTGGTGAACGTGGACTGGCTTTCGCGAGTGAAATATTAAAAGGTGCTAACAAATTTGATGAAAACCTTCTGACTGGTGATACCGCTAGAGCCATCAAATCCATAAAACTGGGCAGTAGCATGCCTGCACCGGATGATGCTGATAAACAGGCAGAGATTGCAGGCTTGAGCGCCAAACTGGAAGGCATTTACGGCAAAGGAAAATACTGTAAAACCGAAGGCGATTGTAAAGATCTCGGTGAGCTGTCAAAAATTATTGCTTCCTCCAGAGACTACGCCGAACTGCAAGAAGCATGGACCGGCTGGCGCACCATCTCTACCGAGATGCGCCCATTGTATGAGCGCTTTGTGGAACTGATGAACGAAGGTGCCTCTGAAATGGGTTTTGATGACACCAGTGTTGTCTGGCGCGCCGGTTATGACATGAGCGTCGATGAGTTTGATACCGAAACGGTTAGACTCTGGAATCAGGTTAAGCCACTCTATGATGACCTGCACTGTTATGTACGTGACAAACTCGCTGATAACTACGGCGCTGATAAAGTTCCAACCGACCAGCCTATTCCCGCGCATCTGCTGGGTAATATGTGGGCCCAATCATGGGCTGATATTTATGACCTGCTTGAACCCTATGCCGGTGTTTCAAATCTTGACGTAACATCCACTCTGGAAAGTGGTGGCTATACACCAGTACAAATGACCGAAATGGCGGAAGGCTTTTTCACCTCATTAGGACTCCCTGATTTACCGGATTCTTTTTATGAGAATTCCTTACTGGAAAAGCCTGCCGACCGCGATGTGGTTTGTCATGCCAGCGCCTGGCCGATGGGTAACGGTGAGGATGTACGCATCAAACAATGCATTGAGCCTACAGAGGAATCACTCACTACGATTCATCACGAGCTGGGACATATTTATTACTACCTGATGCAAAAAGATCTTCCACCCATGTTCAAGAGCGGTGCACACGATGGCTTCCATGAAGCTATTGGTGACACGGTAGTCTTATCCATGACCCCTCAGTACCTTAAAGATCGAGGCCTTGTGAATGATGTCGCTGTCAGTGAAGAAGCATTGATCAACCAGCAAATGAAAACCGCTCTGGAGCGTGTTGCCTTTCTTCCTTTCGGCAAAATGATTGACGAATGGCGCTGGCGTGTGTTCTCTGGTGAGATTTCACCTGAGGAATACAATCAAGGCTGGTGGGATTTGCGCGAGAAGTATCAAGGCATACGCCCACCGGTAACACGCACCGAAGCTGATTTTGACCCGGGTGCGAAGTATCACATACCAGGCAATACTCCCTATACGCGTTACTTCCTGGCCCACATACTGCAATTTCAGTTCCACAAATCATTATGTGAAACCGCAGGACATACAGGTCCTCTGCACGAATGCTCTATCTACGGCAGTAAAGAAGCCGGTAAGCGTTTGGGCGACATGCTGGCAATGGGTTCAAGCAGACCATGGCAGGAAGCGATGACGGCAGTAACTGGTCAACCGAATATGGATGGCAGCGCCATACTTGACTATTTTGCGCCATTACAAGGCTGGCTCAAGGAACAAAACGCCGGCAAGAGTTGCGGCTGGTAGTGAAGCTATAAATCCCGGGACATTCAGTCCCGGGATTTTATTCAATCAGGACACCTTCTCATACTGCGGGTGAAGCTTGACGGCGACACTTTCCAGCATGTTCAATGCATTCAAATAGGCTTTGGCTGAAGCGACCAGAATATCGGTATCGGCACCAACACCATTCACGATTCTACCGGCGTGCTCAAGCCGTACCGTAACTTCACCCAGTGAATCAGTACCTTCGGTTACCGCATTAACTGAATACAGTAATACGGTTGCCCCGCTCTGCGCGTTGGTTTCAATTGCTTTGAATGTTGCATCCACCGCGCCATCACCGTCCGCATCGACTGTCACAACCTCACCATCGACCTTTAAGTCGAGTTTAGCGTGGGGTGAAGTACCGGTTTTAGACCCTACTTCCAGTGACACCAATTTATAGCGTTGCTTGTCAGTATCAACCACGATGTCGCCTATTAAGGCCTGTAAGTCTTCATCAAAGATCTCATGTTTCTTGTCAGCAAGATCTTTAAATTTCACAAAAGCTTCATTTAACTCTTCCGCTGAGTTAAAGATGATACCCAGCTCTTCAAAGCGGGAACGAACCGCTGCCCGCCCGGAATGTTTTCCCAAGACCAGCTTGTTGGTATTCCAGCCCACATCCTGGGCTCGCATAATCTCATAGGTCTCACGATGTTTGAGTACACCATCCTGATGAATACCGGCTTCGTGAGCAAAAGCATTAGCGCCAACGATGGCTTTATTGGGCTGCACTGGAAAACCGGTAATACTCGAGACCAGCTTGGAGGCTGAAACAATATGCTCCGCTTCTATTCGGGTTACGACCGGGGATTCATCCGCCCGGGTTTTTACCGCCATCACAATTTCCTCGAGTGATGCATTACCTGCTCTTTCACCCAAACCATTGATGGTACATTCAACTTGCCGAGCACCATTGTTAACGGCTGCCAGTGAGTTCGCGACTGCCAAACCAAGATCGTTATGACAGTGGGTAGAGAAAACAGCTTTATCCGAGTTGGGAATGTTCTCGATCAAGCGACCTATCATGGCACCGTATTCATCGGGTACTCCGTAACCAACAGTATCCGGAATATTAATGGTCGAGGCACCCGCATCAATCGCAGCTTCAATAATCCGGCATAAAAATTCAAATTCGGAACGCGTGCCATCCTCTGTTGAAAATTCAACATCATCTACGAGATTTCTGGCGAGCTTTACCGCCGCGACAGCATTCTCAATCACCTCATCCGGCTTCATCATTAACTTGTACTGCATGTGAATCGGTGAGGTCGCGATAAAGGTATGGATGCGCCCGGCATTCGCATCTTTAATAGAATTAGCAGC
The DNA here is from genome assembly GCA_938041655.1 of uncultured Thiotrichales bacterium. Taxonomy (GTDB): domain Bacteria; phylum Pseudomonadota; class Gammaproteobacteria; order CAZUMV01; family CAZUMV01; genus CALIRD01. The sequence continues at coordinate 50,717 of CALISW010000141.1, forward strand.
CCGATTGATATCCACTTCAGTCGCTCGAGCGAGACTGCAAATACGACTGTCTTTAACGACACTGGCAACCGCCTTGATCGCATCCAGATCACCCTCACTGGCAATAGCAAAACCTGCCTCAATAACATCGACTCGCATCTTTTCCAGAACTTTGGCGATACGGACTTTGTCCTCTTTGGTCATAGAAGCGCCAGGACTCTGCTCCCCGTCTCTCAAGGTGGTATCGAATATGACTAATTGATCGGATGACATGAAACTTTACTCTAGTTGTTTAGATTTGATGTGCAGTTTACTGATGTTTTATGAGTGATTGTCGGCAAAATTCGCGTCTAATTAGGCTTAAACATCATTTATTCGCTATTATTCAATGATTATCAGTATAATTCACTCATTAAATTACTTTGGTTAGTTGTATATCAATGAAACTAGACAAAATTGATCGTAAAATCCTGCATGAGCTGCAAAAAAATGCTCGCATCAATATCAATGATCTTGCAGAAACCATCGGCCTCTCTGCTACACCCTGTAGCCGCAGAATCAAGCGACTTGAAGAAGACGGTTTTATCTCGCATTACACCACTATTTTAGATGCGGCCACTCTGCAGCTTGATTTGACAGTTATTATCGGCATAACCATGGATAGACACACCCCCGACCGATTCGATAATTTTGAATCCCTAATCAAGTCCTTCCCTGAAGTGATTGAATGCAGCATCGTCACCGGACAATCGGCAGACTACCTCGTGAAGGTAGTAGTACCTGATATGAAATACTACGAAGAATTCCTGCTTGGAAAGTTGACTCGAATTGACGGCGTGACTGGTGTGCATTCGAGTTTCATCTTGCGCGAAGTCGTTAAAAGAACAGAATTACCTCTGGATCATTACCCGCAGTAAACAGCTAATTATCTTTAGCATCCCTTTTCGATGATCAGTGATCACACCAAAAATCAACTATCCTGTTTAAGAAGATAGCGGTAAGATTTTACTATCTGCAGTGGAGGATTCGTCATGAAAAGATTTGAAGGGATTAATCAGGCCATGCTGGAGCAATTTGCACCAAACCCCGGCCGCAAACCACTGTTACCAGAAATCAGCAACAAAGCCCAAGTCGCACTCATGTGTCGCATGCTGGTGCGTGAAGGCTGGAACGAACACATTGCCGGACACATAACAGTGCGCCTGGAAAACGGCAATATCCTGACCAACCCATGGGAACTGGCATGGGAAGAACTGACCGCCAGTGACATTGTCACCCTCGACCCCAGCGGCAAGATCATCGATGGTGAATGGAATGTCACACCCGCGATAGGGCTACACCTGCAACTGCACGAACTGCGACCCGACGTCCATGTAGTGATTCATAATCACGCCAAGTGGAGTGGCATCTGGGCCTGTATGCAACGCGTTCCGGCTGTGTTTGATCAGGCAAGCTCTTACTGTGGTGTCGAACTCCCCCTCTACAATGAATACGACGGCACCTTTGAAGACGAAGCTACCAGCCTGTCTGCAGCCGAAGCATTGGGAGACGCCAAATGGGCGCTGCTGGCAAATCATGGTTCTTTAGTGGTTGGTAAAGATCTGCGCCAGGCTCATCTACGCGTTATCACGTTGGAATGGCGCAGCAAACGCGCTTATGAAATTGAGCTCGCCGGTGGTGGCAAACCATTGAGCGACGATGAAGTGAATAAACTAACACTGGCTGATGACAATGGCTTCCCCTTTTGCTGGGAAGCGATGGCGCGTAGAGAGTTGCGTCTCGATCCAACTGTGCTTGACTAACAACCAGTTCACCAAGAGAAGAACGAAGGATAAACAATGGCACTGACAGTCACACCACTTGATAATGCAGGCGCGGAAGTCTCCGGCTTTGATATTAATGAACCAATCTCCGACGAAATGAAAGCCGAGTTAAAATCACTCTGGTATGAACATGCGATTTTGTTATTTCGCAATCAGGACATCGATCCCGACAAACAAATCGAGTTCAGTCGGATCTTTGGCCCGTTGGAAATGCATCCGCTAAAAGTTAACACTGATGAAAAAAATCCGGAACTTTTCGTATTGGAAAATGGCGGCGAGATGGATAAATTTAATACCGCCTTCTATAAAGGTGAAGAAATAGTCGGACGTCTGGATTGGCACATGGATCTGCACTACACCGCCCGCCCTAATCATGGCGCTCTATTACGTGCTGTAGTCGTAGCCAAAGAAGATGGCATGACCGGCTTTGGAGATCTCGCTAAAGCCTATGACGCGCTCGATGAAGAAACCAAGGAATTAATTGCGAAGCTTGAAGTGGCTTACAGCTTTAGCATGCAACGTCGTCACATGCGTTATGTTGATCTGGACGGTTATGAACCCGGCCCGGGCAGTCCGAAAAAACCAACCGACATCGGCTTTCCTGATTTTGCAGATGCAGTCTACCCAATGGTAGTCACCCACCCGGTTAGCGGCCGCAAGGTGCTTGAGATCGTTGAACAGTTTCTGGATCGAGTTATTACCCCGCAACAACACGGCCTTTCGAATGACGAATCGATAGAGCTACTCGAACGTCTGGTAGCGCACACCAGAAAACCGGAATTCACCTATTTTCATGAGTGGCGTGACGGTGACATGGTGCTGTGGGATAACTGGCGTGCAATGCACTGCACTACCGGCACCAAACCCGGTATTAAACGCCTGATTAATCGAACCACCATCGAAGGTGACATCACCCTGGGACGTGTATTGACCGCCGAGTGAGCAAGCAAAGTAGTCATCAGGATCCATCCGCCGTACTGAGAAACAAATCGGCTTCTTCATCTCAGCTGAGGTACAATCCACCTCATTATTAAGCAGTAAGTACAGCGCATGAGTGATCTGGATAAAGCAGTGACAATAGCCACACCTGAAGACACGAAAAATGTGGGCTTTGTAAGCCTTGGCTGCCCAAAAGCTCTGGTAGATTCTGAACGAATCCTCACCCAAATGCGCTCTGAAGGCTACAATATATCCAATAGCTACGATAATGCTGATCTGGTAGTGGTTAACACCTGTGGCTTTATTGACAGCGCCATCGAAGAATCCATGGATGCCATTAATGAAGCCATGAACGAAAATGGCAAAGTCATTGTTACAGGCTGCCTGGGCAAAGAGTCCGACATGATTACTGATGCCTTCCCGGAAGTACTGGCAGTCACCGGACCGCATGCGTATGAAGAAGTTATGACCGCCTTACACGATCATTGCCCTCCCCCGCATGACCCGCACCTGGACTTGCTGCCGCCACAAGGCATCAAGTTAACGCCCAAGCATTATGCTTACCTGAAGATATCTGAAGGCTGCAACCATCGCTGCAGCTTTTGCATCATTCCTCATTTGCGTGGTGATCTGGTTAGCCGTCCGATTGGCGAAGTCCTCAGCGAAGCACAAAACCTGGCTAATGCTGGAGTACGCGAGTTACTGGTTGTTTCTCAAGACACCAGCGCATACGGCGTAGATACCAAATACCAAACTGGCTTTTGGGACGGCAAACCACTGAAATCAAACCTGCAAACCCTCGCTGAGGCACTTGGCGAGATGGGCATGTGGATACGCATGCACTATGTTTATCCGTATCCCCACGTAGACAAGCTAATTCCGTTGATGGCAAAGAATAAAATACTGCCCTATCTTGATATTCCTATGCAGCACGCTAGTCCACGAATTTTAAAGCTGATGAAAAGACCGGCCAAGTCTGCCCGCATGCTGGAGCGCATCAATGCATGGCGTGAAATCTGTCCGCAGATTACGATTCGCAGTACTTTCATTGTCGGCTTCCCCGGTGAAACAGAAGCAGAATTTCAAGAGCTGCTCGATTTTCTAAAACAGGCGCGTATTAATCGCCTGGGTTGCTTTATGTACTCGCCCGTTGATGGTGCCACAGCTAATGATTTACCAAACAGCGTGCACGAAGAAATCAAACAAGAAAGATACGACAGACTCATGACCCTTCAAGCTGAGATCAGCGCTGAGCTGTTACAAGAGAAAATCGGCCAAACCATGACTGTCTTGGTTGATGGACACCAGGATGGAAATAGCATTGCCAGAAGCGCTGCTGATGCTCCTGAAATTGATGGTGCCGTTATTATCACTGACCAACAATTACCAGTTGGCGAGTTTGCACAAGTCTTAATCACTGATGCAGACCAGTACGATTTAATCGCGTCCGTGGCATAAACATGTTTTTCGGCAGTGAAGCAAAATCCCTGATGCGCCTGGCGCTTCCTATCGCCATGAGCCAATTAATAATTATCGGCATGGGTATTACCGATGTGATTGTTGCCGGACGTGCAGGGACCGTTGAACTTGCCGGCATGACCCTCGGCAGCAATGTATGTGGCATCATTATCTACTCGTTCTTTGCTATCGGCTTTGCCGCAGCTCCATTAGTGAGTCGTCACTTTGGCGCTGGTCGACTGAACAAGATGGCGTCCCAAATACAACAGGTTTTATGGACCTGCTTGCTGGTTGGCATTGTCTGCATGGTATTCATCTACTGTGCATCACAGATACTGAGTCACGCCAACTTTGACCCTGAGATACAGCGCATAGCCTCTAGCTATACCGCCGTTATGTCGTTAAGTGGCTTCGTACTGTGCATAGTTGCGGGTCTGCGCTCATCACTCGAATCAATGACATGGACAGTGCCAGTATTAATAGTCAATGTGCTGGCCTTTTTGATCAACATTCCATTAGATATTATTCTGGTGCATGGTTATCTGGGATTCCCTCGTCTTGGCAGCGTTGGTTGTGCCGTAGCCACGGTCACCATTCAAACCTTCATAATGATCAGCTTTTTTGTTTGTCTTTGGCTAGCGATGAAAAAACAGAACGTGCACTTGAAGAGTAATTTTGAGCGCGCCAACAAATCGGAAATCCTGAAAATTATTAAGCTCGGCTTTCCAATGGGGCTATCTGTGCTCATAGAAATGGGGTTTTTCGGAGGCGCAGCAGTCATGATCGTATATTTTGGCGCTGTCAATGCTGGCGCTCATGCAGTGGCTATAGCCGCGGCTTCAGCCACCTATATGATTTACCACGGACTTAGCCAGGCTATCACCATCAGAGCCTCACACCACCTGGGTCGCGATCATTACCAGCAAGCCAGAGACACCTGCCACACTGGCATAAAAATTGGCTTGCTTGCCTCCTGTTTTTGCTCCGCTATTTTTATTCTTTTCCGCCATGAAATTGTAGCCTTATTTAGTAATGACCCTGAAGTGATTGCTTTGGCAGCAACACTATTGATCTTCTCTGCTATTTTTCAATTTGCAGATGCAATGCAAGTAACCGCGCTATATGGCTTACGCGCCTATCTGGACACCAGATCTCCTGTGGTAATACAATTTATAGGCTTCTGGATAATTGCTGCACCACTGGGATATTTGCTATCCAAAAACGCCTCATATCCAATATTGAACGGTGCCTTTGGTTACTGGACAGCTATGTGTTTTGGCTTAAGTGTTGTAGCGTTCATACTAATGAAAAAATTGCTTACCACTGCTCGCGATTATCCTCATAGCTCAACAGCTCAAGTAAAGCTATAATTTCAGCATGAGACTTGAAAGAGCAAACACTACCTCTGTAGATATTGGCGGCGTCATTGTCGGCGGCTGCAAACCTATCGTCGTACAATCAATGACAAATACGGATACAGCAGATGCCGTGCGCACCGCCATTCAGGTTACCGAGTTAGCCCAAGCCGGCTCAGAGTTAGTTAGACTCACGGTCAATAATCAGGACTCAGCAGCAGCGATACCCGAAATAATCAGCCGCATGCAAGACATGAACTGCAATGTCCCTTTGGTTGGTGATTTTCATTACAACGGTCATAAGCTACTCAAAGACAACCCTGATTGTGCCCGCCTGCTGTCCAAGTATCGTATCAACCCGGGCAACGTTGGCCGCGGTAAAAAACGAGATGAGCAATTTGATCAAATGATCGAGATTGCCCGTGAACATGACAAGCCGGTTCGCATCGGCGTTAACTGGGGCTCGTTAGATCAACAACTCCTGGCTCGCATGCTAGACAAGAATGCAACCCTGGATCAACCCGAAGCACTATCGACCATTACAAAAAAAGCAGTAATCGCTTCGGCACTGGAAAGTGCAGCACAGGCTGAATCCCTGGGCATGGCAAAAAATAAAATTGTTCTGTCTTGCAAAATGAGTGGCGTGCAAGACTTGATTGAAGTCTATCAATCACTGGCAACACAGTCTGACTATGCTCTGCATCTAGGCTTAACCGAAGCAGGTATGGGCAGCAAAGGCATTGTCGCTTCGACCGCCGCATTGGCGGTACTGTTACAGCAAGGCATCGGCGACACCATTCGAATATCTCTGACACCCGAACCCGGTGGCAAACGCACCCAGGAAGTCATCGTGGCTCAGGAAATTCTACAAACCATGGGCTTACGAGCGTTTACCCCTGCCGTGGTAGCCTGCCCGGGATGTGGGCGTACCACAAGTGAATACTTTCAAGAACTGGCGCAGGATATTCAACATTATCTACGCGATAAAATGCCTGACTGGAAACAACAGTATTCCGGCGTTGAGAACCTTTCGGTTGCGGTTATGGGTTGTGTCGTCAATGGTCCAGGCGAAAGTAAACATGCCAACATCGGCATTAGCCTGCCTGGCACCGGAGAAAAACCGGTAGCGCCTGTTTATATTGACGGGGAAAAAGATGTGACCTTGAAAGGTGAGAATATAGCGTCTGAATTTCAAGTCATCATTGATCAGTACATCGCTAAAACTTACGTCTGAGCTACTCTGCCGCCTCGCTTTCCAATTCTGGTTCAGACCCATCCACAAATAGATCAGCTTGGCCATGATGTTTACTATCAGCCTCGTGCACCACATGAAGAGTACGCTGAGGATATGGTATTTCCCAAGCATACTTGCTACTCGCATCAACACACCATCTTTGCATGGCACGCTTGATGCGGTTATAAAATGGCGCTTGAGAACCGTCGACATCCATGATCACGGTTATATCCAGTGAGGAGTCTCCCATACCTTCAAATTCAACCATCAAATTACTGATGTGTGGCTCATAACCTTCATCAATTAACTTTTGCTTGATGAAGCGTTTCAAAGAACCCAACACTTTGTTCGTACTATCATGTTGATGATTGTAGCTAATGCCTAGCGTCTCTTTCAAACGGAAGGATGTTGAAATATTGAGTGGACTCAAGTCTAGAAATTTCTGCATCGGATAGGTACGAGTGGAAGAACCGCGGTCATTTATATCAACAAACTCAACAGAAATAGCACTTATTTCACCACGATATCCATCAGAGAGAATAACCCAGTCACCTTTTTTACAGGGAAACCACGACTCTGATGTCTGTATCGGTTTTGAGGTCAGTCCAAGCAGATCTTCGACCGGTACTCGTAAACGAAGTTTGTTCTCAGGATTTTCAAGTTCCGAGAATATATTCAGACTTTTAACCCGCCAAGGCAAGCCCGAATAGTTTATTCTCTCACCTTCTCTTACCGCACCTATGTTTAACAGCAAACGGCCTTGTCTCCACATATTGGGGATGACATTACGTAATGACCAAAGCACGCCGAATGCGATCAACAAACCAATACTGAACATAACCCAGTCTTCGAACATATAGAAGATCACCAGAGGCGCCAATGAAGCCATCATTACCGACGTAGCCTTGTATGCCAGATCAAATAAGCGGGCATTGAAACTTCTAGTACCATCCGCAAAAAATGGTAATTTGATAATACCGCGATAGAGAAAATTACAAATTAACAGGACGATGAAAAATGAGAATAAGCCAAGCAAACAATACAAGCCGCGTGTTTGGAAAAAGTGCTTGAGATTCAATCCAAATTTATCACCAACCGATAACTTCTCAGCCTCATGCTGCTGTAATTGCAGTTGTGATGCCTTCAGGTTCGACGACATTTCTAACTGCTGATTTTCCCAACGTGTCAGTAACTCGGTAAGCCGCGCACGACTTTCTTCATTAATATCACGCTCCAACCAGATGCCGAGGTTTTCAACTGCGCGGTCTGCTTGGGCTAGCGTTAACTCATAGTTATTTATGTCTTCTACAATATCGGCTTTGACACGTATGCCTTCTGTCGATTGCAACAAAGCCTTGAATAAAGGATCAATTAATAGCTGAAGGTTCTGGGTGAAATTCAGGTTTTCTGTTGTTTCGCTGTTTAAGGATAAATTAACGCCGGTAGCAATCTCTTCAAAGCGTGATTCATTGGCAGTGATCTGTTGCTCCAGTATCGTAATCTGTGCTCGCAGACGATCTTGCTCTGGCTCCGAAACCGAACGACGCAAATCATACTCTGCCTGGTTGCGACTTTCCTCAAGACGCATATGCAACTCAATAAAATCTTCCAGAGTCTCAACGCCCAGGACTTTCAACTTTTCCTGAATGAGCGAATCAACCTTTCTGGCAGGACTGACGATTTCCTCGAGCACACCAAAAACTGATGAATCGGGCTCATCCACTTCATCTACAACAGGTGTTGCCTGCGGCGTAAGCTCGTCTTCAGCCAGCACATAAGCGCTAGCTGCCAGGAGCAAAATGAAGATAGATAAATTTAAACGATGACGCAGCATTCACTTTTTCCTTGTGTTACCCGAAATATAATAAGACTTTACACAGGGTAAAGCACTTATATTATTGATATACGTAGGAATTAGTGATCAAGATCAAGTTGTCTGGGAGGTAAGGTAATCGACAGAACGACACTCAGAAATATCTTCTGACCAAGACAGCCAGACCCAGTATGCCAAACCAGGAAAGACCAACTCCTGAAGCGCGGTTTTCGCGAAGTATGCGATTACGTTCTTCCTGCTCAGCTCGAATCCTCTCCTGCTCCTCAAGAAACTCTACAATCAGTGTATTTTCAGTTAAATCGAGAGCTGCTGCAGTATCAACAGCAGCATCCGTTACAGCCACTGCATTCACAATGACCAGATTGGTGTCATTCAAGAGAGTGAGATCATTGGTCGGATCATCGGCAGAATACTCTCTCAAAGGAATTTCTGCGAAGGGCGATTCAAATGCGAATATCGATAACGCCGCAATAGCATCTACCACATCCATGCCATCTCCTACCACTTCGCCAAATACGGTAAAGCCTCCATTAGATGCATCAAGGCTGGCACTATTATCGACCAGATTGATGAACCATTGGCTGGTGGCGCTATCTGCATCACCATCAATTTTTGCCATAGCGATAGTGCCACGCAAATTAGAAAACTCAGGCTCATTGACTACGGGATCATTAGTTTCAATATCAATAATCGGGGTGATGCTGTCATAGACAAAGCCGCCACCCTGAATAACAAAATTGTTAACCGAGCGATGGAAAATAGAATTGGTGTAATCAGAATTGTTCACATAGGCTAAAAAATTTGCAACAGTTTCAGGGGTCGCCTCGTCGGTCAGGTTAACTTCGAAACTACCCAGCACCGTCTGGAACTCAACTGTGGTAGCAGAGGCCACTCCCGGTAAAACAGTCCCTATAGCCAGAAATGTTGTAACAATCGCTGTTTGAGAAATTTTTCTGATTTTTTGCACTGAAGACCCTTAACGTATTGTTTTCTAAATATACGACCAATTCTATCGCATTCCGTTCAAGATGAACTAATTTATTCGCCTCAATTGTGGACGATCTGATTTCAAA
>CALISW010000142.1 GCA_938041655.1 uncultured Thiotrichales bacterium
ATTGAGCGAAACATCAATTCAGCATCAACATCATATTTTTCGAGCGTTTTGCCAAGTAACTTCACATTGTTTTGAATATTATCTATGTTGAGTAAGGCATCATCCTCGGAATAGAGAATAACGCGATTACTGCCCGCATTAGTCTGCATGACAAAAAACCTGTCAAATACTTCAGCATAGGTTGATGATTCGTGATGATAAAACTTACTACTGGAAAAGGTATTCGATGCAAGCACACCTTGCGGTGATAAAACCTGTTTAACTTCCTGCAGAAATTCAACGGTGGTTAAATGCTCGGGAATATAATCAGAGCCAAAAGCATCCAGAATAATCAAATCGTATTGCTTGTTTTTTAGCGCCTGTCGCTTAATGTGCAAACGTGCATCTTTGATTACCACGCGATTGTTTTCAGTCTCTTTAAAATCAAAATACTTCCGCGCAACTTTGGCAACCGCTGGATCAATTTCAACATTGGTAATATCTGCATCAGGAAACATATCGCTGAATGCTGTGGGTAACGTTCCCCCACCGAGGCCTACGATAAGAATTGACTGTGGCTCGGGGTTTACCAAGACAGTAGCCATCATCATGCGGGTGTAATTAAACACCATTCTCAAAGGATCTTTTTGGTCCATACATGATTGGCTGGTATCTTCACGGCGTGGAATAGAAAACTTCAAACACAACAGATCATTGTTTTCTACAACATAAATATCACGGTAAAGTGATTTTGCCCGATACAACTCTTTGGCCTCAAGTACGGCACTCAGTTGCAATAACACGATGACGAAAAGAATTTTTTTCATGAGTGTTTCCTGTGTTGCAGTATTGCTGCAAAACCAAGCACTAACAATATGCCACTGCAGAATTTAATAATCGTATTGGTTTCAAAAAATTCAACCAGATAAAACGATGTTATCAAGGTACCCAGGGCACTCCCGATAGTCGATAGAAAGTACAAGAAACCCGCAGACATTCCGCTGGTTTCTTTACTGGTCGTTATCAGACTGACAGCATAGGGGGAAGCAAAACCCATCACCGTGGTCGGTAAAAAGAAAATAAGAATGCAATAGAGCAAGGACCCGGCTCGTTCATCTTCGATTTTAAGAAAGACAAAATCACCCAGTGCTTCGCTAAAGAAAATAATAATCCAAAGTAGTAGCGCGGCAGCAATAAACAGAACGCCGTATTTTCTAATATCGGGTCCGCTCCTGGAATAAAGACCACCCAGAGCATAGCCGATAGCAAGCGCTAACATGAAGACCGTGATAATACTGCCCCAGATATGAATGCTGCCTCCAAAATAAGGAGCCAAAATTCTACCACCGAGCATTTCTACGCTCATAATGACAAAGCCCATGGTGAATGCCATCACGAAGATCAGAGTATTTCGATTCATTGTTACTTTTTTATAGAACCCCGGAACAGGATTCTACAGCAGCAGAGCGAAATGTCTCTACTATACGAAGATAAATTTCTTACTAGCGGTAAGCGTCCAGGATCATGGTGTCTACCGGCGCGTTATCTGACTTAACTTTAGCCAAACCCATGCGGTAAACTCTGGCCTTCTTATCCTGACCATCAGCCGCCAGTAAATTGGATAACTTTTCAATTAATTGGCCCACCTCATCGGTAATCGGTGGCTTTTTCAGGAGCACTTTGACCAGATATTCAGCCTCAACCAGATTGCCTACTCGCAAGAAGCGCTCAGCCAGACTGACAATGGTTGCCTTGTTCAGACGCGATGGGCGAGCATTGGTAATGTAATGCATGAATGTTTCACGCACCATCTCGTGTACTCGTTCATCTCGTGCCTGATAACGCAGGACTTTGAGACTGTAATGATGATACTCCTCACTATTGCTGTCACGTCGCGCGCACTGCTGTAGCCGATAGGCAACTTCATGCTCGCGTGGATAGTTATTTTCCAGTTTTTGTAATACAGGTAAGGCATCAGCATATTTGCCTTCATCACACAGCGTCGCAACTTCTGTTAGTTGCTGCTGTAGTAAATCATTGGCCTCTTCTTCACTTAACGCTTCTGCATTGTCTTCGAGCTCATCTTCTACCAGCCTGCTTCTAGCCAACAACCCTGCTATAGCTCCGATTGCCAGTGGGGCCACTAAAAACAGCGGGTTACCATTGAAAAACGGCGTGAGAAAAAATGCGACGAGCGTTGCCACCAACCACAACGCTGCATACAGATACGCCGGAAAGGCGGGTAAACCGGGAATTTGTGTTTTTAAAGTATTCGAGCGATAGCAGCAGCTAATGAAAGCTGCAAAACAGGCCAACAAGGCACTGATACCGGTGTAAGGTAATAAACTCGATCCCATGATCGTGGCTACCAGCCAAGTTGAGGTGACCGCAGAAAGCACGATAAACATCGCAGTGACCGATCGCCCTAGTATGCCTTCCAGCATAGATCCAAACAGCAAGAGAAAGACAATATTTACCAATAACAATAATAGACCGGGGTGGATAAACATATGTGAAAGCGATGAAACGGCCGAAGGACGACTACTGGTAAAACCATATTCCCAACCTATGGCTTTAGCCAGAAGTTGCGAATGCCGTTCACGAGCATCTTTCCATTCCGGATACTGACGATTACTCGGGGTAATAAGTTTGTTTCGTTCCAGCGCCGTTACAAAGTTAACATCTGTTTGAATGGTCAGCCAATCCGATTTACTCAACTCATTCACAGAGATTGCCGACAGTGCATTTTGTTGTTTGTATAACGGCACTTCGAGTGTCGCTAGAACTGACGACTGATAATATTCATGTGCTCGGTCGAGCGCGC
>CALISW010000143.1 GCA_938041655.1 uncultured Thiotrichales bacterium
AGACAAAGATAACTGGCCAATCTATTCAGCCTCCCCTATTCCTTATCTCGACAAAATATCTGATACACCGATAGAAATTGATCGTAGCATGATGGACGAAGTAAAAGCTGATTTCGTTAAAGCGGCACAGCGCGCCAACGAGGCTGGGTTTGACATACTTGAGCTGCACTGTGCGCACGGCTACTTGTTAGCCAGTTTTCTATCCCCACTTACCAACATAAGAACCGATGAGTATGGTGGCGACGTAGAAAATAGAGTACGTTATCCGTTAGAAGTTTTTTCAGCGGTTAGGGAAGCATGGCCTGAAGTAAAACCTATGTCGGTCAGGCTTTCCTGCAGTGACTGGGCAGAAAATGGATTGAATCTTGAGGACCTTGAATACATAGCTACCGCATTCAAAAATGCAGGTGTGGATATCATTCACGCCTCATCGGGCGAAACTGTCAAGTGGCAAAAACCAAAGTGGGGCCGTATGTGGCAAACCCCTTTTGCTGAATTCATCAAACAACGCGTTGACATACCTACGATCGCCGTTGGAGATATCACCCTGCCCGCACAAATCAACACCATTGTTGCTGACCAGCGCGCGGATCTATGTGCTTTGGGTCGCCCACATCTGAATGACGCATACTTCACGCGTAAGGCCGCCAGTCATTATGATGTTAAAAATCAAAAATGGCCTGATCAATACGCATCCGGGCATTACCAACTCTATAAAGAAGCAGAGAAAAACAATCAAAAAGCACTGGACGTTGCCTTACGTGCCCGTCCTAATCGCCGTCATTACAAGCAAGCCGCAAACTAGGAAAGCATCGAATGTGGAAGCCCGCTGAACGCATTAAATACAAACCGGTTGCTGGCAAGTGGCCCTCTGCTGAAGAAGCTGCTGACTCTTTACTGTTTACCCCATTTCAACATGGGCGCCTATCCCTGAGTCAAAGAACCTGGATACCAGCGATGGTGCCATGGCGTGCAACTGAAGAAGGTGAAGTTACCAAAGATGTGCTGGAGTGGTATCAACGCTTCGCGCAGGGTAAGCCTGGTGCAATTGTTGTTGAAGCAACTGGCATTAGAGATGTTCCATCTGGTCCCCTGCTTCGTATCGGGCATGATCGTTATCTACCTGGCCTGAAGAAAATAGTTAAAACGGTACGTGAAGCCAGTGATGGTGAAACTAAATTATTCATTCAAATTATCGATTTTCTTTCAATCAAACGTCGCCCGGATAAAGACAAATTTCTCACTCGCTTTCTAAAAATAACAGAAGAGCTTAAAGAAGCACTGGCCGAACCCGATTGGGATGATGATCAAATTCGAGCCCATTTATGTATGCTTGACGACGAGGCGCTTGCTGAGATTCTGGATGAAAGAGAATATGAGAGTCTTACGCGCGGCTTTCGTGAGCGAGTTACTGACACCGAATATGCCCACATTAACGAACTTCCTCAAACACTCCCGGATTTATTTTCAGCGGCAGCAGTTCGCGCTGAACAAGCCGGCTTTGATGGCGTAGAGCTTCACTATGCGCATGCCTATACCATGGCTTCATTTCTCTCCCGTCTGAACATTCGTACTGATGGCTATGGCGGCTCATCCGAAAACAGAGTACGCCTGCCATTGGAGGTCTTTCAACAAGTACGCCATAGCGTTAGCAAGAATTTCCTGGTTGGCTGCAGGATGTTAACCGAGGATTGTATTGAAGGCGGTACCGAGCTAGATGACTCCAGCTACTTCGCCACTGAATTTGCCAAAGCCGGTATGGACTTCATCTCATTATCGCGCGGCGGTAAATTTGAAGATGCCAAGATTCCAAAAGTTGGGCAAGCAATCTACCCCTACACCGGCAAGAGTGGCTATGAGTGTATGCCCGGACATTTCTCAGACAAGTTCGGGCCATTTGGCAGAAACATCGTGCCCGGCGAAAAAATCTTTAAAGCGGTGCGCGCCGAAGGCTTAACCACACCGATTGTTACCGCCGGTGGTATTCATTCATTCGAGCAAGCAGAAAATATATTACAAAACAAACAAGCCGATATTATTGGCTTGGCACGACAAGCAATGGCAGACCCGGACTGGTTCAGAAAAATCAAAGGTGGTTACGGCGAACAAGTAAATTTATGCGAGTACACCAATTATTGCGAAGGCCTGGATAGCAAACACAAAGTCGTCACTTGCCAGTTATGGGACCGAACTGACCTCGATAAAGAAGGTGTTAGTAAAACAGCGGATGGTAAGCGCAGGACAACCGCCCCATCCTGGAAAAAATAACTCAGTCTACGCTCTTATCTCACTCGGGTTACAACCATAATATTTTTTGAATGACCTGGAAAAGTGAGCAGAACTTGCGAAGCCAGTACTAAAAGCAATTCTCTCAATATTGTAACCAGCATAGGCAGAATCTGACAATAGAGCATGTGCCTTCTCTAGGCGCTTTGACAAAATTAAGGCGTGAATGGTCTCTTCTTCATCTTGAAATAATTTATGCAAGTAACGTACTGATATTCCCTGAGAGTCAGCAATCACCGTATTAGACAAATCAGCGTCGCACAGATTGTTATCAATATAATGTCGTATGCGAGTTTTCAGTGATTCACGAACATAGCTTTGGTCACCGACTTGTTCCAACATCACCGACGAACTAAACGCCATAGCAATCATGTTAACCAAATTGTCTGAAAGCTCTTCAGGAGCCTGATTGATGTTATGCAGCTCTTTAACCAAAGACAAAATAAAATTAGTTAAGACAGATCCCAGCCCTGTCTTTCCCGAGATTGCTATAGCAGTATATTGCTCCGGGTTCATAAGATGTCGAGACAAGACATCCTTAGGCATCTGTATGACGAACTGATGAAAACGCTCTTTAAAAGCTAGTGTATAAGGTTCAGTACTATCGTAAAGTGCGAAACTTCCCGGGGTAAGCAGCGCTTCACGCCCACTCTGCCTTACAACACCATTTTTTGCTAATTGAAAGCTAATCAGAAAATCTTCATTGCTAGATTTTGCAATTTGTCGACGCGATCGTGTTACCAGTTGCGGATCAGAAAGCACCTCTGAAAAACTCAGCCTGGAAACACCTATACCGCCTCGCACCTCGCCATCAAATTCACTTTTCTCGAGCTGATCGCAATCAAGCTGCACAAACTCATCACACACCACATCACGCCAATAATCAAAGCGCTCATTCTTGGCGAATTCCGAGGTTCGTTTTGCATAGCCTTCGGATATTAAAAAACTCAAAAAATGACCTCGAGTAATTGATGGACTACTTTCATACTACGCCCCAATTAGATATAGCTCAATAATCCCGTATGTTTGTTACATGAAATATATTCAAATTCACAGCCTTTACCCGGTATTGAAGTCACTTCATGCCATAATCGTAGCTTCATATTTTCACCAAATTTGTCCACCATGGTGAAAAATGTCTCAAAAATTGCCAGATGAGTTGGATGGCTTTTCGCCCAATCTTCAAAGGCGTATAAATCTGTCGAGTAGCCAAGACCAAAAGATTGAGTCATATCACCCCATTTATCATCTTTGGTATCAACAAACCTTAATGAGTAAACCCCACTCTCAATTGGGTTATCACGCAAGTAAGCCATGCCTTTGAGTAGTACCGCGTGCATTTCATTCTGATAGTACTCTTTCTCTTCAGGCTCACAGTATGTCCAGTTTTGGCCTGAACGTATAACACACATGTTTTCAGGAGGAATAACAACTACACGTACACCGGATTCATTAACTTTAGATACCAACTGGGTATCAAAACCATGCTTACTACGTAAGTCTTCACTATCTGATAGTTGAATACGGTCACGCATACCACCGGGATAACCGTGTTCTGCTATTGGACCCGTATTACCATCTGCCCATACACCAATTCCATGCGGCTCCTCTGTTGAGTGTAATGTTTCAAAGCGATCAAAAGGCATACTAATAATTTCACGCCAGAAACCCGCATCATCTTTTTCACGTTGCTCATCCGACCACCAAGCATTAACTACATCTTGCTGCCACCAGGCATGATAGTCAGCCGAACGCCAGTAAGCGATATAGATAAAATTCTTAATGCCTGACTTATCAATATAACTTCCCCGCTCAACAGAAACTGGCCCGTTATCAGCAGCAAATGCTTTACTAGCCCACTCATCTAACAAGCTGGAATCGTCAGCCTGAATACCATAGAAACCGGTGAGTAAGGGATCGGTAGAATCATTCCATTTAGACTCCCATGCCGGCGCGGGTGGCTCCCAATTAGGTGGCATACTATTCGTAGGCATCGCGTTACTCCTGTTATTTGATGATTGTTTTAATTATGCTGATTCTTCTTCTGTCGAATTTTCCGCTATCTCTGCGTCAACAATATCAGTCACGAAATCTTCGACTTTTGGCATAGCCGTTCTATTTAAACGCAACCGGGTCACATCAGGTCGTGAATAGTGACCAACAGGATCTGCGAATGACTTTGCCACTGTTATAGCGCCAAGATCAATCTCTGCAAACAATATGCCCTCTTCATCATGTGGTAACTGCTCGCACATAGGCGCACCATCAGGACCATAAATTTGTGCAAAACCACCACCAACACCAATCAGCTCAGCTTGCTCTGGCGTCTGCACCAGTAAATCGTACATTTCCTGAGATACCATGCCGCAAGGCGCTAACAAGAAACATGAGCCTTCCAATGCATAAACTTGCGATACCGCACCATTCATTTCAGCGCCTAGTGAATAAGCCATG
>CALISW010000144.1 GCA_938041655.1 uncultured Thiotrichales bacterium
CTCAACTGGCGCATGCTCCATGGGTGAAAAGTGGCGTACAGCCGCCGCACTTACTGATCGTAAAATCCAGCTCAGGCAACGAACAAGAATTTTCATTAGGCATAGATCGCTCACCCGATTTTTTATTTCGCCTTAGCGGAACCAATATTGGCGAGCATTACTTTTACTACGCGCAGTCGCGCTTGCTTGCTTACTCTTGTGAAAATAAACAATTGTCAGAGGTAGAACTGATTTACCCTGATAAATACGAAGCACAAGATGCACAGAGCGGTATGATAACTTCTCTTTCAAAAATTGACCCCGACACACTACAAGTTGAAATGGTTGATGTTGGCACACTGGAGTTTCTGGTGACCCCCTCTAAAATCGAACATCGAGCTCAACCTTGAGCGACGATCTTCAAGCAACAACCACACTTCTGGAAAGCTTGCTGGAGCCAGTTGAAGAATTAATCAACTCTGCTTTGAATGAAGAAGAGCGAAATGAGATTGTCAGTAGCGAACATTTTCGTCCTTCTCAAGATGAAGCCATCGGCCGCTGGTTTGCGGTGCTACTCTCAATCCGCGAAGAATTATTGCAAATCATTAATCACAGCAGTCTCAATGCCGGCGGCGAATTGAAAGACGTGAAAACCCGTGAGCAATGGCGCTGGTTTGTACTCGCCTATATTGCCGCTTGCGCTCTGGTTCGCATCGACCGTTTTTTAATCTCTGTCTTTGCACGTCACAAGTTAATCCAGAGAAAATTGAACCAACCCTTTTCTGAATACCGAATTCCGCCCAAACAATATACTTATATCTTTGGTCATTTTACCGACCCACTATTGGCGTTGCAGATGTATAAAGCAATGAAGCATGCAAACAAACATCGTTCAACAATTAACGATCTGGCAAATGACGAGAATCTGGGTAGACTAGTAAAAAATCTGGACCAGTATCATTCCTGGCTGGATCCGAGTCGTTTAAATTACCTGAAAAGAATATGGCTATTCATTCGCCACGCCTGGCGTCGACGTGCAGCCTCCGCCAAACAAAAGTCTTTTTTCAGTGTCATGGAGCACCTGGGCAAGACAGCATCAGAACTGGCAATTCATGAAAACAAACAAGTAACTCCTGCAATTCTGGAGCATGCACGAAACCTTTTACAACCCGGCGATGTACTAGTAACTCGACATAAGTACGCATTAACTAATTTATTCTTACCCGGCACCTGGCCTCACACCGCCCTCTATGTTGGCACACCAAAGCAGTTAGAGAACTATGCTTTCGAAATCCCACTCGATCTAGCACCTCACTGGCAGCATAATGAATCTACTTTTGAAGCATTAAAAGACGGCGTCCAATTACGCACGCTCGAAAGCACTCTGGCAGTAGATTACTTCGTCATCCTCAGGCCAAATTTGAGTAAAGAGAGTATAAAAATTGCAATTGAACGTGTGCTGCAACATCGAGGTAAGCGTTATAACTTTGATTTTGACTTTTTCCGTTCCGACCGACTGGTCTGTACTGAGGTTATTTATCGAGCCTTCGACGGGCATGAAAATATCAACATTGAGCTAACCGAACGCGCAGGTAGAAAAACACTAGCAGCAGAAGATATCCTCGACATGGCTTTGGATTCGGATGCTTTTGAAACGATTGCTGTGTTTGGCTACCCGGATGATGAACCGCAATTACACACCGAAGGCAACTTGAACTCTGTGTTGGCGGGCACTTACAAAGAAGGTTAGACAATCAGCTTTTTTTAGCCTCATCATCCAGTGCTTTTAGCCTGGCAAGCTTCTCAGCAATTTTGATTTCCAGACCTTGTTGCACCGGATGATAAAAACGCTGACCTTCCAACTCATCTGGCAGATACTGTTCACCTGCCGCATATGCATCTGACTCGTTGTGTGCATACCGGTAGTCTTTACCGTAATCCAGGTCTTTCATTAAATTAGTTGGTGCATTGCGTAAATGCATGGGCACTTCCAATGAACCCGTTTCTTTGATGGTTTGCATAATCCGATTGTAAGCCATGTAAACAGCGTTACTTTTGGGGGCACAAGCCAAATAGCTGACCGCCTGCGCTAGAGCCAACTCCCCTTCCGGGCTGCCCAGTCGTTCGTAGGTATTCGCCGCATTGACACTTACCTCTAAACCTCTCGGGTCGGCATTGCCGATATCTTCGGTTGCCATGCGCACGATTCTGCGAGCCAAATAACGAGGGTCACAACCACCATCGATCATTCTGCAAAACCAGTACAACGCCGCATCTGGATTCGAGCCACGGACAGACTTGTGCAGTGCAGAAATCTGGTCGTAAAAATACTCCCCCTGGTTATCAAAACGCCGACGCCCGTCTCCCAGTACTTGGGTAACGATATCAAGTGTAATCTCATGATCAGACTCGGCCAGATCAGCGCAAAGCTCAAGCAGGTTTAAAGATGTTCTGGCATCACCATCCGCTGCTACCGCTATTGCTGCAAGCACTTCAGTTTCTGCCTTTACACTGCCATCCATGCCTCGCTCTTGATCAGCAAGTGCACGCTGCAACACCAACAGCAAATCTTCTTCGTTTAAAGATTTGAGCACATAGGTTCTTACACGGGACAACAAGGCGTTATTGAGCTCAAACGACGGGTTCTCGGTAGTTGCACCGATGAAGGTAATCGTACCGTTCTCTATATGCGGTAAAAATGCATCTTGCTGTGCCTTGTTAAAGCGATGCACCTCATCCACAAACAAAATGGTTTGCTGTTGTTGTACGGTAGCTAACTGCTCTGCTTCGGCTACCGCTGCACGAATATCTTTCACGCCTGAAAGTACCGCCGAAAGAGAAATAAAATGCGCTGAAGACTGACGCGCGATTAATCTAGCCAGGGTTGTTTTGCCAGTACCCGGCGGACCCCAAAAGACCATCGAATGTAAATGACCATTCTCTATCGCTTCATAGAGTGGTTTCGAGGGTGAGAGTAAATGTTGCTGGCCAGCAACTTCGCTGACTGAGGTTGGGCGCATGCGATCGGCCAAAGGCCGATACGCAGAGGCTATATCTTGTGTTTCGGAATTACTAAAAAAATCAGGATGGTTCGCCAATGACATCTACGCCTTTTGGCGGCTTGAACTGGTAGGCTTTCTTCGGGATTCTATGATTGGTTTTTACGTCTTTAAATTCAATCACAGTTTTCTGGCCAAACTGATCATAGAGAAACATGACTTTTACCGCCTTGTTATCCAGTCCGATTTCAACGCCGGTGAAATCGGTATCGACTACCAGTGGGCGTAATCTCACCCAGGTAAGTCCTTTGATGTTACCGATCTCCTCAAGAATGAAGTTCTCTCGCAAGGCTGTCTCGCTGGTCAGCAATGCAAAGGGTGTACTGGTGAGTATTTCAGTAATCGGTTTGACGGTCACCTGCTCCAGCTCAACGTCATGGATCCATAAGTTCTTACCATCGGCAATAATTTCTTGCGGATAGGGTAAGGCGTAATTCCACTTGAATTTACCCGGGCGCGAAAGCATCAAAGCACCATTTGTGGTTTGGCTCAACTTGCCGTCTTCGCCAAAGACTTGCTGGGTAAAGTTTGCCTCAAAGGTTTTAACGTCGCTGACAAATCTTTGTAGCAGTTGTTCACCGGTTTTGGCCTGAGCCAGACCTGCTGCTGCGAATAAAAGTACAGACAACCCAATTGTTAAAACTCGTTTCATATTCATTCCTGTTAGTGCTCCGGAGGAGCAGCTGCAATTACTTCGCGACTACCATTTGGTAATACGCCCGATACCACACCCGCAGATTCCATCGCTTCGATCATGCGTGCCGCCCTGTTGTAACCTACTTTCAAACGCCGCTGAAGGTAGGAAATAGAGGCTTTGCGCGTCTCTGTGACGATCATAATAGCCTCATCATAGAGAGGATCAAGCTCGTCATCACTACTGCCACCCATATCAAGGCCGGGTATCGCAGGAGCACCTGCTGCTGGTGCTTCTATGACATCTTCTATGTAATTGGGTTCACCCTGGGTTTTTAGATAATCCACAACAGCGTGAACTTCATGGTCATCAATAAACGCCCCGTGTACACGTTCGGTCATGTTAGTACCGGGCGGTAAATAGAGCATGTCACCATGACCCAGTAACTGCTCTGCCCCGCCGGCATCCAGTATGGTTCTTGAGTCCACTTTTGATGAAACCTGGAACGCCATGCGGGTAGGAATGTTGGCTTTGATCAAACCGGTAATGACATCAACCGATGGGCGCTGGGTAGCGAGGATCAAATGGATACCCGCTGCACGAGCTTTTTGTGCCAGTCGTGCAATCAACTCTTCTACCTTTTTTCCGACCGACATCATCATGTCAGCAAATTCATCGACGATGACTACAATCTTGGGCAAGCTCTCCAGATCAGGAGCTTCATCGTCTTCGATTAACTCATTCGCCACCCACAAAGGATCTTTAATCGGCTTACCCTTCTTGATCGCCTCGTTAACCACTTTGTTATAACCGGCAATATTACGCACGCCTAACTGCGACATCAGTTTGTAACGACGCTCCATCTCAGCCACACACCAGCGCAAGGCGTTGGAGGCATCTTTCATATCAGTCACTACGGGCGTCAACAAATGTGGAATGTCCTCATAGACATTTAGTTCGAGCATTTTCGGATCAATCAGGATCAAGCGCACTTCATCTGCTTTCGCTTTAAACAGAATACTGATGAGCATGGCATTAACGGCCACAGACTTACCTGATCCGGTAGTACCAGCCACCAGCAAGTGCGGCATCTTGGCCACATCGGCGATAACCGCTTCACCACTGATATTTTTACCCAATGCTAATGTCAAAGGAGACTTGGATTTATCAAACGATGGTGCAGCCAGCACATCACTCAGGGTAACCAATTCACGCTTTTCGTTAGGTATCTCGACGCCAATGGTGGACTTGCCAGGAATCACTTCCACCACACGTACGCTAATGACTGCCAGGGCACGCGCCAGATCCTGAGCGAGGTTGGTAACCTTACTGGCCTTGGTACCTGCTGCAAGGTCCAGTTCAAAACGGGTGACGACAGGGCCGGGATGAACTTCGGTGACATTGGCTTCGACATTGAAGTCCAGTAGTTTAAGTTCGAGCTGACGTGAGATCGCTTCCAGCTCAGCCGCCGAATAGCTTTCTGTTTGCTCGGGTGGCTCATCGAGCAAATCGATCGGCGGCAAATCAGATTTACCCGGTGGCGGCTTGAACATCTGGATCTGTCGCTCACGAATGGTTCGATCGCTCTTGGGCTGAGGTTTCAAACGTGGTTCAATTTTTGGTTTGGGCGCCGCGCGTTTAGCGACTTTAGCCTTAACCTGACTAACCGCTGTTTTACGCTCAGCCAGTGCTGCTTTGCCTTTGCGATTATCACGCCAGTTGGAGATGGCCGTCACCGAGCCCTCATAGAGACCGATGGTAAACGCTCCGATGCTTTCTATGACACGCAGCCAGGATAAATTACTGAACAAAGTAATTCCGGCGAGAAAACAGGCGAGTAGTAACAAGCTGCCACCGATACCACCCAGATTGTTACGGAAAAACTCCCCAAAGACGTTACCGAGAATACCGCCGGCATCAACCGGTAAGGAACCACTTGAAAAATGCATCGAAGCGATGCCGCAACCGGCAAACAAGGTGACTAGAAACCCTACGATGCGGATGCCTACTGCATTAACATTGATCTCGAGGCTGTCACGCGCACCGACATAAACCATCCAAGCCGCATAAATCACCATCAAGGGAGCGAGATAGGAGACATAACCAAACCCGCTAAACAGAATATCCGCCACACTCGCGCCAATACTTCCTACCCAGTTGCCAGGCTCGCGGCTGACTCCGGTGGTAGACCAACCCGGATCGGTGCGTTTATAACTAACCAAAGCTAAAAAGAGCGTCACGCCTACTGCGAAAAGCAGGATAGCTCCAGCCTCTCTGGTGACGAGTTTCAGCTTATTGCTGATTTTTGACGTCTTTTTAGAATTTTTTCGCTTTGCCTGCTTCAACTGGCCTGCCCTTTATCCTGTTTGCCAGAACGCTTCTAGCGTCTGAAAGTCTATAACGAACTATCTAACTGCCACCCTTGAAAGTGTTGTCGCTGCCAGCTGCGCAGCGTAGAATCGCTGTTCCTTTTTATCACCGACGATCCACTGGATAGTATACATGACTGACACCAAACATTGCCGCCTCTTGATCCTCGGATCTGGCCCTGCTGGATACAGCGCTGCCGTCTATGCAGCCCGAGCTAATCTCAAGCCGGTACTGATAACCGGTATCGAACAAGGCGGTCAATTAATGACAACGACTGACGTGGATAACTGGCCGGGAGACAATGACGGCGTGCAAGGCCCCGATCTGATGTCGCGCATGCTCAAACACGCCGAGCGTTTTGATACCGAGATGGTATTTGATCATATACATACTGTAGAACTGGAAAATAAGCCATATACCTTGCACGGTGATTCTGGCGTGTATACCTGCGATGCGCTGATCATATGTACCGGTGCCTCAGCCAAATACCTCGGGCTTGAGTCCGAAGAAGCCTATAAAGGCAAAGGCGTCAGCGCTTGTGCTACCTGCGATGGTTTTTTCTATAAAAACCAGAAAGTGGCGGTTATTGGTGGTGGCAATACTGCCGTTGAGGAAGCCCTGTATCTTTCCAATATTGCCTCTGAAGTTATTCTGGTACATCGACGCGACAAGTTACGCGCCGAAAAAATTATGCAGGACAAACTCTTTGAAAAAGAGAAAAATGGCAATGTCACCATCAAGTGGGACCACACTCTAGATGAAGTACTGGGCGACAAAATGGGCGTAAACGGCATGCGCATCAAAAGCACCAAGAGTGATGCCACCGAGGAACTGGATGTGCATGGCGTCTTTATCGCTATCGGGCACAGTCCAAATACCGGCATCTTTAAAGATCAACTGGACATGACT
Source organism: uncultured Thiotrichales bacterium (assembly GCA_938041655.1). Lineage (GTDB taxonomy): Bacteria > Pseudomonadota > Gammaproteobacteria > CAZUMV01 > CAZUMV01 > CALIRD01. The sequence goes on from CALISW010000144.1 coordinate 6,952, forward strand.
GATGGTTATCTGCACGTCGAAAGCGGCACCAAAGGTAACGCCACCGCAACCAGTCAAGCCGGAGTTTTTGCAGCCGGTGATGTGATGGACCATGTCTATCGCCAGGCAATCACTTCTGCCGGTACTGGCTGTATGGCGGCACTGGATGCAGAAAAGTACCTGGATAATCTGGAATCTGCCTGATCAGGCGGCCATGAACGAAATACTCTGGCTGGAAAAGGGAGATACACAAACCCCCTTTCCTTCTGCCTTTGATGACTATCAAGACCCGAACGGCTTACTGGCTATCGGTGGCGACCTGAGCGTCGAGCGCCTGCTCCTAGCCTACCGTTCCGGTATTTTCCCCTGGTTTGAAGAAGACCAACCTATTTTGTGGTGGTCGCCTGATCCACGCGCTGTACTTTATCCAGAGCAAATCAAAATCTCACGCAGCCTTGGCAAAACCCTGCGGCGTAAACAGTTCACCACCAGCATCAATCAAAACTTTGAAGAGGTAATCAAAGCTTGCGCTGCTCCACGCAGTTATTCTTCAGATACCTGGATCACCAATGATATGCAAAAGGCGTATATCAAACTGCATCAACAAGGCTATGCACACTCTATAGAAGTACGGGATCTGGATGGCGAATTGGTAGCAGGTTTGTACGGCTTATTACTGGATAAAATATTCTGTGGCGAGTCAATGTTCCACTTGAAAACCGATATGTCCAAAGTAGCGATGGTTACTTTGTGTGAGTGGTTAACCGAAAAAAAAATCAAGCTGATTGATTGCCAGATACCGAACGATCATCTCAACAGTCTCGGTGCCGTGGCAATACCCAAGCAGGAGTTTCTACAGCAGTATCTTGGTTTAAGACCTGAGTAGAAACCCCTTGGTGGAATCAACAGCTAATATCTGACATACCGCTAGTGTCAATTTTGCTCGTCTGTGGTCGTCCGATGCAATTGACATCAGAAGCTCCGGAAGCTTCAACAACCAAATCACCGGATACATTCAAATCAATTTCAGAAGCTCCTGACAAATCAATCTGCGCATCTTTAACCAACATATCCTCGGCTGAAATATCCGAAGCACCACTGGCATCGAGCGTCAAAGTATAGGCTTTACCCAATAACTCCAAATCAGCCGCACCGGATAAATCTACTAGCAACTTATTCACAGCTATATCAAGTGAAGAACTAGCCGCACCCGACATATCTACCGAAAACTTCTCTGATTCAAAACCCTGCTCGACTTGCAGACTAGACGCGCCGCTAAGGTCCACATGATCCAAATCCGGCATACTGATCAACACCTTGACGTCACCAACATTACGCACCCTGCGATCGAATTTTATTTTCAGTGTCTCGTTACTTACTTTGGTTTCGATCAAAGGCAGCAATTGCTCAGCCGCTTCAATTGATACCGAATATTCAGATGAAGGAGTAATAGTAATATCAAATACACCACCGGCATCAACACCGGTAAATCCGCTCAAGTCACGTTGTTCGGTTTTCGTTGGGCCATAATCTCGATCTTCGTGCGCATGAACATGCACCACGCAGGCCTCTAACCAGAAACACATCGCCACCAGGGCAATAATTAAAAATACTACTCGACGTTTTTTTTGTGTAACCGTATCCATAGTGGGCTTTCCTCTTTTTGTTGTAGTTACTATGAATAAGCAAGCACTATGCCAACAATTCTCATCACCTATCTCATTGTTTTATATAACTTTAAGCCACACAAAACTTAATAGTGATAGAAAAAATGGAGTCATAAGCAATAAAATGGACAAAATCAACACCGAGACGGACAACGCACTTCCAGTGATTTTTGGTCGGCACTGAACATCCATGCAGTGTTCGTTGTCGTATAAACTAGAGAAACGAATAATCAGGAAAACCTTTATGAGAAATCTGCTACTCACCCTAGTGACATCAATACTCGTCATCGCTCCAACCTTTGCGATGGCCGATAAAGCGACCTTTGCAGGCGGTTGTTTCTGGTGCGTTGAATCGGATTTTCAGGATCTGGATGGAGTCATCAGCGCAGTATCCGGTTTCACTGGAGGCAGCTTGAAGAACCCTACCTATCGCGGTAATCACAAAGGTCATTACGAAGCCGTTGAAATAGAATTCGATCCGGAGATCGTAAGTTATGCCGAGTTACTCCATATTTACTGGAGAAGTGTTGATCCATTCGATAGCCGCGGACAATTCTGTGATAAAGGTTTTGAGTATCAAACTGCAATTTTCGTGCACGATGAAGAACAACGGGAACTCGCAGAAAGCACCAAAGCCGCAGTCATGAAGCAATTTCCTGAGCAAGAGGTTGCTACTGTAATTCTGGATAGCAACGAGTTCTGGCCGGTTGAAGAATACCATCAGGATTACTACAAAAAGAATCCGATTCGTTACAAGCTTTACCGCACCGGCTGTGGTCGGGATAAACGCGTCAAACAGATCTGGGGCGATGAGGCCTCAACGCACTAGGATACTACTGAAATAAACGGCGGACCTGTTCCAGGTCCGCCTCGGTATCTACACCGAGACCGACATCGAGGTCGGTGACATCCACATGAATTCTTTCACCCAGCTCCAGGGCGCGTAGCTGTTCCAGCTTTTCCAGTTGTTCCAGCTTAGTCGGCGCGGATTGTGCAAATTTTTTTAAATAGCCAACACGATACGCATATAGCCCTAGATGATGATAGGCGGGCTGTGATGACTCTTGATCGCGATCATGTGGGATAGGTGCGCGGCTAAAATACAGTGCATGCTGGTGTTGGTTAAATACCACCTTGACGCAATTAGGATTCTGGAAATCGTCCTGACTTTCAAATTCTTTGCAGAAGGTTGCAATCGCTGCTTGATTGTCCAGCGCCAGATTGTTGGCGACTTGATTAATCAGCTCTGCCGGCATTAACGGCTCATCACCCTGCAAGTTAACTACTATCTGATCATCCGACCATTGTTCTAGTTGTGCTACTTCGGCCAAACGATCTGTGCCAGATGGATGTTCAGTTGAGGTCAACATTACGTCTGCACCAAATTCTTTACAGCAATCAATGATGCGTTGATCATCCGCTGCTACCAATACCCGTTCAGCATCACTTTCACAGGCACGCTCATAAACGCGCTCAATTAACGACTTGCCAGCGATATCGCAGAGCGCTTTAGCAGGTAATCGGGTCGAGTGATAACGAGCGGGTATGACAATGTTAAACGAAGGCTGACTCACGCCCGATACTGCTCCACTTCATCACTCTCCATACGACGCGCTTCATCTTCAAGCATGACCGGAATATCGTCCCGGATCGGATACGCCAGACGAGCCGAACATGAAATCAGTTCAGCATTTTTTTTATCATAGATCAGTGGGCCTTTGGTTACAGGACACACCAGAATATCAAGCAGTCGTTTGTCCACGCTGTATCGCCTTAATTTTATGAATGAGGTTAGTAGCAAAATCATGCCCCAGCTTGGCCTTGACTGGCAAGTACCAAACGTTATCACCCACCAGGTGGGCGCATTTTATCGCATCTTTTTCGGTCATAATAACCGGTAGATCAACCGCGAATTTGAAGTCAGTCGCTTTATAAACATGATGATCAGGAAACGGGTGCCTGACCACCTCTACACCAACTGATGTCAGGGTGGTAAAAAAACGTATCGGTGAACCAATACCGGCAACCGCATGCACTTGATGCCGGCGAAAATCTTTTAGTTGTTTTGATATTTTCGGATCGCGAACATTGATCAGCTCAGTACCCTGTAACTGCATGACATATTCATCATCGTCTTTAGGATCACCACTGGTAACCACTTTGAAATCGACCGATTTTAGCCGACTCACTGGTTCTCGCAGCGGGCCAGCCGGTAAACAACAATGGTTACCAAACCTTCGAATGCCGTCGATCATGACAATTTCCAGATTCCTCGGCATTTTGTAATGCTGCATGCCATCATCTGAAATAATAATATCAACGACGTTTTCGCGCACCAGATGATCGATTGCTCGCAAGCGATCAGGGTCGACATACACCGGGCATAGGGTAGAACGCGCAATCACTACTGGCTCATCGCCGACTTTAAGTGGGTTACTCTTGCGAGTTACTTTTTGCGGGTACTCCATTGCAGAACCGCCATAACCTCGACTTACAATACCGGGATTCATGCCGTAGGCCTTAAGCATATTAGCCAGCCAAATAACCATCGGTGTTTTGCCAGTACCGCCGACACTAATATTACCAACGACTATTAAGGGAATGTTTTCCGGCAATGGTTTTTGCGAAGCAGTCTGGGCAAACTTTCTGACCCTGGCAACCGCTGTAAACAGCCAGGAAACCGGCCATAACGCGAAAGACACCGGGCCGGAGGTATACCAATAATGATCCAGTCGCTTGTCTACAGCCATTAGAGATCAGGCCTCTGCATCATTCAGCAGAAAACTGCATGGCATGCAAACTGGAATACCGACCATTGGATGCCAGTAACTCTGCATGTTTGCCTCGTTCCACTATCTCACCATCTTCCATGACTAAAATCATATCAGCATTTTCAATAGTGGATAAGCGATGGGCAATGACCAGAGTGGTACGATCACGACTGGCATTTTCTATAGCGGTTTGAATCAGCCGTTCTGAATTGGTATCCAGCGAAGCCGTGGCTTCATCCAGAATCAGAATCGGCGCATTTTTAAGTAAGGCTCTGGCTATGGCCAGCCGCTGTCGCTGACCACCGGATAACAACATGCCCTTCTCACCGGTCATGGTTAGTAAACCATCGGGCAATTCCTGAATAAACTCCCAGGCGTTGGCCGCTTTGGCTGCAGCGATAATTTCTTCGTCAGATGCATCGGCCAGTTCGCCATAGGCAATGTTGTTTTTAATGCTATCGTTAAACAAGGTCACTTCTTGCCCAACGTAGGCTATTTGGGCACGTAGATCCTTAAGTTTAAGCTCGTCTATCGCAATACCATCGAGCAAGATTCGGCCGCTACCCGGGTTATACAAACGCGGCAATAAATTCACCAGCGTAGATTTACCACTACCAGAAAAACCAACGAAGGCAATAGTCTGACCGGCATTTACTTCAAAGCTTATATCTTTCAGAACCTCTTTATCGTCCGGGCTGTATCGAAACCCGACATTTTCAAAGACCAGATTGCCATCAGAGCGTTCCATTGATAAGTGTCCGTCATCCACTTCATTGTCATCATCAATCACCAGAAATATTTTTTCGCCCGCTGCAATACCCTTCTGAATTCTCGGATTGATTTCAGTCAAGCCCTTGATCGAAGGCATCAATAACAACATGCACGTCATGAATGCGACAAAGGTACCTGCGGTAACCGGTTCTGCGAGGTTCTTGCTTGATGCAAACAGGATTGCGCCAACCAGAACCAACGCCACACACAACTGCACAATGGGTGTGCTGGCAGATTTAGTAACAATTAATTTTATATTTTGCGCGCGGTTAAAGTTATTGGCTTTCTTGAATTGATTTTCTTCATAGTCATGACCACCGAATATTTTCACCACTCTGTGTGCATTAACCATCTCTTCTGTTACATGCGCTACGTCACCCATTGAGTTTTGTATGCGCGAACTGATTTTTCGAAAACGCCGGGTCACATAGGTCACTATGAGCGTCACCACAGGAGCAACGATCAAGAAGCCCATAGCCATACGATAATCCAGATAAAACATCATCGCTAATAATCCAAGCACTGCTACGCCATCTCGAATCAACAAGGTGATGCTGTTGGTCGCCGCTTCGGCAACTTGTTCGGTGTTATAGGTAATACTGGAGATCAATTTACCGCTCGAGGCACTATCAAAAAACCCGGTGGGCATATTAAGGTATTTGGAAAACAGTTCTCCACGCAAACGACTAATCACGCTCCAGCCGATACGCGACATTAATGTGCCCGAGAAAAAACTGGCGACGCCATTGAGTAGTAACACCAAAAAAATAAGACCTGCAATTCGTGGCGCGCCCGCCATATCCGACTGCACAAAAGCCTCATCAGTCAGAGGTCGCATCAACGCCGCAAACGCCGGTTGCGTTAACGCCGTAACGATCATCATCAAGATCGCTACAATCAGCTGACTTTTATGGGCGAGGCTGTAACCGAGCAAACGCTTGTAGATTTGCATGCCCGATTTCTCGATCGAGGAACTCATTCGTTAACTACCAAAATACCAGCTGCGAGATTACTCTGTGGTCTCGGTTGTGGCAATAGACATTTTCGTCAAGCCAAGTTTGCTGGCGGCATCCATAGCGGTAATAACACTTTGGTGGGGAGTTTTGGCATCAGCGCGAATGCTGACTGGCACCTCTTTATCATTGCCAATCGCTTTGCGCAGCGCTAACAGTAATGTCTCGGCTTTGGTGTTCACCATTTTTTGACCGTTAACAAAGTAGGTGCCTGAGGCATCAATGGCAATCTCAAGTTGCTTTTTTTGTTCGGGTTGAGATTCGGTACTGGCTTCTGGCAAATCGATACGTAATTCAGAATGACGGTTAAAGGTAGTGGTGACCATAAAAAACAGCAACAGGATGAAAACCACATCAATCAGTGGCGTTAAATTAACGCCAACCTCTTCCTCTTCTTTACGCTGGAAATTCACGCTTAGTCCTTGCCGGTATTTTTATTTTTGCCGTAAACCACCTCAACCAGCTTGATGGATTCCTGCTCCATTTCAACCACGAGCTGATCAACCTTGCCCTTGAAATAGCGATAGAACATTAAACTCGGGATCGCCACCGCAATACCGGCAGCTGTAGTAATGAGTGCCTGTGAAATACCTCCAGCAAGTTCGCCCGGATTACCGACACCAATATCAGTGATTACAGAGAAGACCTTGATCATACCCAGTACCGTACCCAACAGCCCCAGCAATGGTGAGACGGCTGCTATTGTTCCAAGCGTATTAAGAAAGCGTTGTAGCTCATGGGTAACATGTCGACCCGTATCCTGAATACTTTCTTTCATCACTTCACGAGTCTGATTGGAATTCTTCAAGCCGGCGACCAGCACTCTACCGAGCGGTGAGCCGTCACGAACAGAACTGATCTTGTCCTGACCCAATTCATTTTTTTGTGCCCAGCCAACAATGTCTCTGACCAGCTGCGGAGGAATAATTTTGTCGCGCTTAAGACTCCAGAAGCGTTCCACAATGATAGCCGTAGCTACGATCGAAAATAATATAATTGGCAACATCAGCATGCCACCAGCTCTGACTAGTTCAAACACCTTGACTCCAGCAATGTATTGTTAGCGCGCACATGATACCGAAATTGAGAGTGGTGAGAAACAAGCTGCTAACCGACAGACGAAAAAGGCACCCAAATAGGGTTATAGATCACGTTATTAACCTTTATAGTGAGAGCAGAGGTAAAATATATGAGTAATGTCAGTCAATCTGTATTTCCCAGGCTCGCCAGAGATGAGATGCCAGTGCATATGCAAGAGATCTGGGACAAGTCCATGCAACGCCGTGGCGAAGCTCATTTCATAGAATCTTCTGCGCATTCACCCGATATTTTTAACTGGTACATGCAGCGCTTTTATCAAGAGCTCTTTTACGGCGGCAAGGTTGATAAGCAATTTAAGGAATTGGGAAGACTCAGATTATCACTCGAGCATGGCTGCAAAACCTGTAATCAAGGTAACCGTATTGACGCCCTCGATGCAGGCATAACCGCAATACAAATTGAGCAGTTACAGACCGCCACCAGCAAACATTTTAGTGCGCCTGAATTGGCTGTGATTCAATTAGCGGAAGAAATTGCACT
>CALISW010000145.1 GCA_938041655.1 uncultured Thiotrichales bacterium
ACTTCAGTGAACTTAGCCTTCTTCACGTAGCTAGTGTAAGCAGGGATAGCTATAGCAGCCAAAATGCCGATGATAGCGATAACGATCATTAATTCGATCAGAGTAAAACCTTTTTGATTACGCATTGTAATATTCTCCAGTTAATAAAATTTCAGTTAAGTTAAGTCAGTTTAATAAATCACTGGTTTAATCCAGCTTGTCTGAGTTAATACAAGTCGCGTGCCAAGAATGCTTTAAGCCATTAAAAACAATGAGTTAGAATTTTTTCTTGGTTACGGGCTACGAGCCAATGTGCGCTGATTCAAAGTCGTTCCGAAACCTCAAACACTTCAATCTGTCGTGAGATGACAATTTTGTCACTTTACGGCTTTGAATTTTGTCACATTGAATCAATGTAACTAACTGTAAACACAGTGTATTTACATAATGTCGAGTTTTTCCAGGCGATAGCGCAGTTGCCTTAAGGTCAACCCAAGTTGTTTGGCAGCTGCAGTACGATTCCAGCGGTTCTCTTCCAGTGCTGCAACAATAGCGTTTCTTTCATTATCAGCTAGGTTGTCTAGCAAGCCGGTGTTGGCTGGTTTGTCTTGCTGATCTTGAGTCGATGACGCTTCGGGTATTGATGTGGATTGAATAGTGCCCTGAGTATCGGGTAGAGCTAATTCATTGGCGTCGATAGTGTTACTGTCAGTCAGTGTTACAGTTCGTTCAAGAATGTTTTCCAGTTCACGCACATTACCAGGGAAACTGTACTCACCGAGAGCGGCCTTGGCTGGTTCTGTTAGTGCTTTAACTTCTGTATTCCAGTTTTGTGCGATTCTATCTAAAAATAAATCGACCAATTCCGGAATATCTGATTTGCGTTCACGTAGTGGTGGAACGCTAAGTGGAATAACACTCAGACGATAGAACAAGTCTTGTCTGAAGCGTCCGGCTTCGACTTCGTAAGCTAGATTTTTATGGGTGGCCGACAGAATTCTTACATCTATGCTTATTTCACTATGTTCACCAATCGGCTTGATAGCGCGCTCTTGTATGGCGCGTAGGAGCTTAACCTGCATCGACTGTGGCAGATCAGCGACCTCATCCAGAAATAAGGTTCCCTTGTTTGCGGCCATAAACAAACCTTCTTTATCGGCGGTAGCGCCAGTGAAACTGCCTTTCTTATGTCCAAAAAATTCACTTTCCATCAGTTCTGAAGGAATGGCGCCGCAGTTAACCGCAATAAAGGGTTCTTCTGCGCGGGGGCCATGCGCGTGTATTTCGTTGGCGACCAGTTCTTTACCACTACCGGATTCACCATGTATATAGACTGGTGCCTGGCTTCGTGCGAGCTTAATGATGGTATTGCGAAGATCTGTCATCTTTTCAGATGAGCCGGTCAGGCGTGAGTGCGGCTGTATTTGGGATTGGCTGGGTATGTCTTCCTGAACTTTAAGGGCTGATTGGATCAGAGAGCGCAATCGGTCCAGCTCTACCGGTTTTGAAACGAAGTCAAAAGCACCGGCTTTTAATGATTCTATAGCCAACTCCATACTGCCATACGCCGTTATCACCGCTATTGGTAATTCGGGTTGGGTTTCCTGCACATGCTTTACGATCTCGAGGCCGGTGCCATCAGGCAGGTTCATGTCAGTCAAACATAGTTCAAAACTGTCATTTTCAAGTGCAGCCAAAGCCTCGGCTTTGGTTTCACAGGATGTTGAAGCATTACCCATACGCGACAGCGTCAGCTCTAACAGCTCACGAATATCGGGTTCGTCATCAATGATCAATACCTTATGCATAGTCATACTTATATTGTAGGAAGTTTGATTCTAAAGCAGCTGCCATCATTTTTCTGCGGAATGTACTCGAGACTGCCGCCATTATTGATACACAGTTCTCTGGATACATATAAACCCAGACCCGTTCCTTGTGATGAGGAGGTGAAAAAAGGTTCAAATAACTGTCGAATATTCTCTTCTGGAACACCGCTTCCATTGTCGACCACATCTATGTTGGCAAATTTGGCGTCTTTGGCAAAACCACCGGTAACACTGATACGCACGCCCGAATCACCCGACAGCGCGTGTGTTTGTGCATTATTAATTAGATTCCACAGAACCTGCCTCAATTGATCAGTGTCGAAGGAAACGCGTTCCAGGATTTTTGGAAAATTAAGTGTCAGAGAATTCCCCGTAATTAGAAATGACTCCTGATATTCTTCAATTGAGTTTTCCAGCCAAGTGGATAAATGAAAGGATTCTGTCACTGGCTTAGTGCGTTTGGACAATCCGAGAATATCTTCGACGATACGATTGATACGATGGGTTTGGGTATTAATGATGCTAATCAGGCGTTGATCCTCTGCTTCAAGAGATTCGGATTCATCCAGTAATTGAGATGAAGTCTGAATGGCTGCTAGCGGGTTGCGAATTTCATGGGCGATACTGGCTGTCAGTCTGCCCAGAGAAGCTAGTTTTTCATCCTGTACTTGTTTGCCACGTTCAGTAAGATCGTCCAGAAATATGAGTGCCGAGCTGGTGTTGCCACTACCAACCGCTACAAACCGTGCTTCATAGTCCGACCCGTTGGCATTGATAGCATTGTGTTGATATGACTTACCATCCAATCGTTTACGCCAGACCGAATAGCTGGTGTACAGTTCATTGGATAATTCATTAAGTCTGATCGGGTGCTGCGAATCCGGGTCGCCAAGGATGCGCCAGGCACTTTGGTTCATCAGGCGGATGCGTCCATCTTCGCCAACCACAATAATTCCCGCATTCATGCGGTCAATGACTTGCTCATTCATTTCAGCCAGAGAGGCCAGGTTTTGATCGCGTTCGAGTAGTGCTTCTTCTGACTCGTTCGCGCGTCGAGCAATTTTGATTGAAATGCTCGCCACCATGAAATACAAGATGCCGATAATCGCTGCTAAATTATAATTGGGTGTCGCATCAGGAAAAATAACCTTGGCGTAAAAGATCACGGTTAGCAGTGCGACTGTGGCGGTCGCTGCAAAACCCAATCCGATACGACCCGGCAACAGGCTGGCGCTTGCTGATATTGAAGGAATCACCAATAAAGGTAAGCCGGTGCTGACGCCTTGTTTACTGAGAAAAATTAAAAGCGCCAGTCCCGAGATATCCAGAAAACAATTCAGGATCACCATCTTTCTAAATGAGATGGTTTGCAGTCGTACCAATGGTATTAACAGGATATTGATGGCTATCATCACCAGCAATACACTTATATAGAGGTCTTCAGAGTAAGTTTCGAGCGTATCAAAACGAATACTGATAAAGAAAAAGGCGCATAAAACTACCCATAACCCAAGACGGTAGTACATGAATAGCCTGAGCGACTGCCATGAGTCGTACTCGTTGCGGTGTTTGCCTCTGGCGTAATGGGCCATGATGAGCTCTAAA
>CALISW010000146.1 GCA_938041655.1 uncultured Thiotrichales bacterium
ATCATACAAACAGACCCAAGATACAAACGCACCCCCTGAATTCCTTCCAGCTTCTGCCTGGTCATCAGTTTTTCTAGTAACAAGAAAACAGGTAGAAATGCCAACATTAGAATCATGTAGACAATTAACCACGGAATTCGATGAGCCCACCATTGTGAGCTCCCGGGATCTGGGGTGAATACTTGCGGCATTAACCAGAAACATATGCCAATTAGTAACATCATGATCGTGCTGTGCCAGAGGAATATCGGCATGATCATACCGTTCATAAGCACTGTTGATGTCCATGCTTTGCCACCAGCAAGCCATCTACGCATTGGCCCTTCAATTGACAGCAATAATCCTATTTGAGCGATTCCAAGAGCCATTAGAGGCAACTTAGGCGCTTCTGTGTTGCTGATTTCCTGACTGGGAACACCAACAAGACTTATAGGATAGGGGCCAAATTTAGTTAATACGATCAAAGTGACAAGACCACATAGTCCAATAAAGAAGGATTGCAGCGCCCTGCTTTCACCGCCAATCTTTCCTTGCTGCCAGGCGTAACCAAGTTGATGGACTGCACTCCAGATGAATAAATAGTTTAACCACGATAACCACTTGAAGTTTGAGTTAAAAAATATCCAGTCTCCAATAGCAGCAAGAACAACGGCAACCACCACACTGATCATGCCGAAGCGATTCCAGATATTGCGCGAGACCGGCACCAGCATCACAATCAGGAAATAGATCGCTAGAAACCATACCGGCACCAAAGCAACCTGCGAACCGTAGCGAATGAATTCATTGTGTACGCCCAACCAGTAACCTATCGCACCTAATGCAACCCATAACAGCAACAACGGAATTACCGGGCTTAACATTCGTTGAAAGCGTGATACCAACCAATCGGCATACGGCTGATTACGTTTTTGAGCGCCATCCCAGGAAACACCATTCGAGTAACCGCCGACAAAGAAAAACACCGGCATCACTTGAAACATCCATGTTAGCCAACGTGACCATGGTTGAATATCGAGCAAATGTTCTATACCAGCAGTACCAGACTCGTACAAAGGTGCAGCCATCAACCAGTGGCCAAGTACAACAGCACTTATAGATAAGGCGCGTAAGAAGTCTACAAAACGGTTTCTTTCAGCAGGTGTCTGCTCTGCCATTTCGGCAGCTTTTTGCCACGCGGCTTTCATATGTAGTCGCCCTATTGAATATACCTGCCCAATTATTCACAGGATCAGGTGAAATTCAATTCGAGAGTTAGTTTATGTATACAGCGTTTGCTGTAAATATTTTACGAAGCCAATTCGCGCAGGATTGATGATGGCGCTTGTGTGGTGACTCGTCTTGTTGTTAGAAAGCCCAATGACCCAATCAAAAGGATGCCAAGTAACGGACCTAGCCACCAAGTAAGGAACGATGTGGTGTACTCCAACTCAAATACCCGGGTCTGAATTAGCCATGAAGTAATTTCTGCGCCTGCTGCTGCCAGCAATCCTGCAATGAGCCCTATCAGTGCGAATTCTATGGTTAAAGAGTTTAATATGAGTTTTCCGGATGCACCCAGCGTTCTGAGTATTGCGCTTTCCTGCATCCGCTCTACCTGGCTAGCTCTTATGGTCGCAATCAGCACTAAAGCGCCACAAGCAACCGTTAGCCATAGTACTGACTCTATCGCCATAGTCACTTGCTTGATGATGGATCTGACCTGTTTGATCATGGTGTCTATCTCAAACAGCTGAGTGGTAGGGTGAGATTTCATCAGCTCATTTACCAGCGGTTTCTTTTCGTCTGGAATATAAAAGCTGGTGATAAATTCAGCCGGCAAATCCTTGAGTACGCTCTCGGTTGTGATCAGGAAAAAGTTTGGACGCATTTGCTCCCAGTCAACTTCCCTGATGCTGGTAATCTCGGCATCAGCAACTACCACCCCACCACTCATGAAACGCATGGTGTCACCAAGACCGACTTCCAGTCTTTCGGCATAGCCCGCCTCTATCGAAACCAGCGGCTTGCTGGAGTCAGTCCACCACTCTCCTTCGAGTAACTTGTTATCATCAGGCATCTTATCTGAATAAGTGAGATTAATTTCGCGACCATCTCGTCTGGAGTTGGTGCCTCTCTCCGCATTACGCTCTTGTATGCTCTGCTCATTAATGTGGGTTAACCTGGCTCGTACGATAGGATAAAGCCCTTCATCTTTAAGATCATATGATTGCAACCAGGAGCTGACCTCGGGCATTTCATCCGGCGCAATGTTAATCAGGAAATAATTAGGCGTGCCCTCTGGTATTTGTGCTTGCCAGCCATCAATCAAGGTAGTGCGCATATTTAGCAACACCAGAAATAACAAAAGCGTAGTGGAGAAAATCACAATCTGGAATGAATTTTCCAATGCACGTCGGCGTAATGAGGCAGTCGCCAGCCGCCATTGATTGCCTGCCTGCATGCCAGCGATATGACTGCTACGTAATAATAGCCACGCGACTCCACCAACTATCAGAGTTATCAAAGCCAGGCCTGCGAATAAAGAAAGTGTGATTTTTAAATCACCTGTAAATAGTCCAACCAGAAATAACAAACCAGTAATCCCTATCATGGCGATTTGACGCACACTCAACGCTTCCCTGCCTACTTCTCTACGTAGCACTTTTATAGGCAAAACACTACGCAACATCCACAACGGTGGGATCGCGAAGATCGCCAGACAAAAAACACCGGACAGAGCACCGCGTAACAATGGTTTGAATGTGGTCACTTCAAACTGCATGTTTAGTGCCTGCTCTATATAACTCGTGATCAGTTTTTCAACCAGCCAACCACACAACCACCCACCGAGAATGGCAATCACTGCAATCACAGCGAGCTGGACGAGATAAACGCCCGCAATGCCATTAGCATGTAACCCGAGAGTCTTTAATACAGCTACTGTTGATTCCTGTTCGAGCGCGTAACGACGTGAAGCTATGGCAATCGCAGCGCCCGCTAAAATCACGCCGAGTGTAGACCCCAGCAGTAAATACTGTTCAGCTTTGTTAATTGCTTGCGCAACCCTGGGCTGACCTTCTTTAACACTGTAGATGCGTTGACCCGGTACAGATACCGCTTCCAGATTATCTCGCAAGCGAGCAACCGCTTCTTGAGGCCCAGCAAAAAAATAATTGTAATCGACCCGGCTACCTTCTCTTACGATACCTGTTGCCGCAAGGTCGGAACTGTTAATCAACACCAGCGGAGATAATGCATTAGAGCCTTCACCGGGTGACGAGACCAGAATTTTAGTGATCACCAGATTGGTGTCTCCTATATCCACCCTGTCTCCAATACCTATGCCTAAGGATTGTAGCGCCCGGCTATCTGGCCAGATCTCACCAACAGGTGGGCCACTCAAGATACTCGTTCCTGGGCCGAATGGGGTGTCGGTGATTTTAACTTCTCCTTTTAGCGGAAAGTTGTCATCAACGGCCCAGACTTCACACAGCATAAACTCATCACCACTGGAGAGCATGCTCATAAACTCGGTTGCCAATGTACTATTGGTGCCTTCGGGAAATTCAATAGCGGTCAAATCTATTGGTTTACCGGTTTCTAGTACCAAATCTGCGCCCAATAGTTTATTGCTTTGAGAATTAATCGCTCCTGCCAGACGCTCTGTAAACAAGCCTAGTCCGGTAACGATTGCAATGGCCAAAAAAGTGGCAAGCAATAATATCCCCAGATCGCCTGCTTTCCATTCTCGCCACAGTAACTTTAATCCCAGCATTTATAACTTTCCTATCAAGCCGTCTTCAATGTGATATTGATGCTGGCAGCGTTGCGCTAATAGTTCGTCGTGAGTTACCAATACCAGAGTGGTATTCAATTCGTTATTCAGCTCGAATAACAAGTCGGCAATTTGCTGCCCGGTCTTCTTATCCAGATTTCCGGTTGGCTCGTCTGCAAAGAGTATTTTAGGTTGGCTTGCAAATGCTCTTGCCACCGCAACACGTTGTTGCTCACCACCGGAAAGCTGCCTGGGGTAGTGTTTTAAACGGGATGACAAACCGACTTTATTAAGCCATTCTGTAGCCCTGTCATCGGGTTTTGAAATGCCCGCAAGCTCAAGTGGTAACATGACATTCTCTAGGGCATTCAGCGCGGGCAATAATTGAAATGATTGAAATATGAAACCCACCAAATCGGCCCTTACTTTCGCGCGCTGATCCTCATTTAAACTGGTAATTTCCTGATCATCCAGCCACACTGAACCAGAGCTGGGTAGATCCAGTCCTGCCAAGATGCTCAACAAGGTTGTTTTACCTGACCCGGATGCGCCCACAATTGCGGCACTATCTCCTTTTGCGATGGTCATAGTAACGCCGTTGAGGATTTTTATGAGATTATTTTCTAATGCTACGTGTTTAAGGATATTGTCAGTTTTAATCATGCTAAATTATAAAATATTGGGTGGACGATTACTCTTTTTAGCGCTGTTATGGTTGCCAGTTGCCAGTATCGCTCAACCGAAGGTTATGGTACTCGGCGACAGTCTCAGCGCAGGCTATGGTATCAATTATCAGTCAGGCTGGGTGAATTTACTTGAACAACAATTAAAACCCAAGTTCCCTGATGCTGTGATGGTTAATGCCAGTATCAGTGGAGATACCAGTACAGGCGCGTTAGCGAGGCTTCCGCAGCTATTACGGACCCATAAGCCTGATCTGGTGATCATCGAAATTGGTGGAAATGACGGCTTGCGGGGTCTAACACCAAAAAGATTAAAGCAGAATATTTCAACTATGGTCGAACTGATTGAAGCAAACAGTAAGGCATTGCTGATACAGATGCGTATCCCGCTGAACTACGGCAAAAAGTACACCGAGAAGTTTGAAGGTGTTTACACTGAAGTGAGTGAAGATTTTGATATTACACTGGCGCCTTTCATACTCGAAGAGTTTGTGACTGACCCGGAGTATATGCAGGCTGACCGCATTCACCCTAAAGTGAATGCGCAGCCTTTAATCGTAGAGAAGATACTGCCTTTTATTCTTGGCGAGCTATCTGTCGAGAAACCAGAAGCCGAAAAACAAACTGCTGACTAGCTGTTAAAGCTATCTGCCGGCATTTCATCTTCAGTGTTGTAACGCTCATAATTTGACTCTTTAAGCGGCACAATAGTTTGCTCAATCAGCTGAATGATGTCTGAGGCACTCATCCAATTCATATTAGAGCGAATCTGACGCAGAAATAACGAAGATATCTGGAACACATCTTCTGGAGTAAGCTCAATCTCGCGATCGTCTTTTTCGCTGTCAGTCATTATTAAGCGAACGATTTCGCCATCATGTTCCATGGTGAAGCCCTTCTCGCCCATCATGCTGTTTTGAACAAAACTGGCTTTTTTGGTTTTGCGGATCAATACAGCAGCAACCACTGGTAGCTCTATTCTGGGGATCTGGATGACGGTTTTATTTTCCCAGTCGTAACCCTTGGCACCGGTATTTGAGGTGGCCATATGCATGGCTATAGTGTTAAGAGACTGCTTTTTGGTCACTTCGCAGGTGAATTCTACAGCGGCGCCAGTACCATACGCATGGTAACTCGGGCTTTCATCACGTCTTTTATTAGAACTCTTATGTAAAGTATTGTTTTTCTTAGGAGAATGTTGTTTCTTGTTGTAATTGTCTTCGTAGCCCAGCATGTATGAAATCCTCAGAGATTATAATTATTTATGTAAGATTTTTAGTTAAAAATCATTGTCTTAGAGACTGCTTTTGTTATAAGTATTGCAGTTGTAAATGTTATACCCGAATGTAATGTGTATTACAAATCGAATTCCAACGAATATGCGACGGCGTCTAACTTATTTGTCAGTCTCACCGTAAAGTTTCTTAATGTCGTATTTGTATTGATCAAGTAAGTTATTACGCTTTATTTTGAGCGTCGGCGTCAGCAATCCATTTTCTACACTCCACTCTTCATCACAAATTTGAATGGTTCTGATTAATGCATACCCCGGGAACTCGCGCATTTGTCGGTTAATACGTTCAATCACCTGTTTTTCATTGAAGTCAATCCCATCTGAGAGCACAACCAAAGCTGACAACCAGGGCTTTTGTTCGCCGATAACCACCACCTGTTTGATCATGGGGTCTCGCAGGATTGAATTCTCTATATCCACAGGCGGTACCTTTTCACCATTAGACATCACAATGATTTCTTTGATACGGCCTGTAATATAAACGTAACCATCCTCAATTTTTGCCTGATCTCCAGTATGGAACCAACCGTCTTCGTCAATCGCTGCCGATGTCGCTTTATCATTTTTTAAATAACCAAGCATCACGTTTGGGCCGCGAACCAACAACTCACTATTTTCTTCGTCAATCGCCAGCTCAATTCCCTCAAATGGAATACCTACACTCAACGGCTGATTGTGTTCCAGTGTATTGCCGGTCACCATCGGACTGGTTTCGGTAAGACCATAACCCTGGAGTATGGGTATACCCATCGCGATAAATAACTCGCCAACCGCTGGAGGCAATGGTGCGCCACCCGAGATTGCAAAACGAAGTTTGCCACCAAATCTAGCTCGTATTGGCTTAGCGACCAGCTCATCTAAAATTGGCACACTCAATACAGCTGGGCTTAAGCGTGCACGCTTGTGAGTGAAGTGAAAATAATTCAAGCCAACTGACATGGTTTTATCGAACAACCATTTTTTGATTCTGCCTGCTGATTCCAGTTTCGTATTAACTGCCTGAAAAGCACGTTCGAAGATTCTAGGCACGGCAACAATTATTGTTGGCTTATGTAAGACGAGATCTTCGCCTAATGACTTTATCGAACGTGAATAGATAACTTGGGAGCCAGACATGATGGGTAAAAAGTGACCAACGGTTCTTTCCAGCGTATGCGACAAAGGTAAAAATGAAAGGAAGCGATCTTTCCGCGTTACTTCCATGCGCTTTAAAGCAGAGCGAATGTTACTGATGATATTGTCATGCGAAAGCATCACGCCTTTAGGCTTACCGGTTGTTCCGGAGGTATAGACCACGGTCGCTACGTCATAGGGATTGATCCGAGTATTGTCTTTGAAGTCTATTTCAGTGCAATCCAGCCAGGTTTGAAAGCTCACCACGCGAGTGTCCTCATCCCTGCCCTCTTCGGTAATAACCACGCTGGTTAAATCTTTATGTTGTTTGAGATGAGGGGCTATGCTCAACCATTGATCCCTTGATTCAAGAAACAATAAAGAAATTTCAGCATGCCTGATCACATAGGCAATATTTTCTGCCCGATCATCCACATAAAGAGGCACCACAACCAAACCTAAAGACAATGCGGCCATATCAAACAACAGCCAGTGGTAGCCGTTGCGGTAGCGAATGCCTACCCGGTCACCTTGTTTTAATCCTTCTTGCTGGAGCGCACGTTTTAATACTTCAACTCGATCTGCCGTCTGTCCCCAGCTGTAATTTCGCCATTCGTCTGTGGCATCATCATAGTCTGTGTAGGCAATTGCATCTGGTGAGCGTTCGACACGCGCGTTAAACATTGCAGGCAATGTCGGCATTTCTTCTTCTGATAAATAGTCGACCTTTTTTGACGCCGAGACGTCTTTATGTTTTGGCCAACGGTGGTTTGTGGCATAGCCAGCCATGCAAACCTCCTTCCCACTGGGTTATTGTTCTATTTTTTTAACGCTCCATGTTCAAAATGATCTACATGAATCGCGGCCAATGCATTTTCTTCTGCTTGTACTAATAGTTGCATTTGCTCGCTGCTCAGTAGCCCCTGCTGCTCCAATTCTGCCATCCATTCAGCATTGGATTTTTCATACGGTTTTGCACCAGCTTCTTTTCTTACCATGCGCCCTGAATCTGCCGCCGCAATTGTTGTGGCGTGGGCTCGGATAAGTTTGCCGGTTGGTTCATCTGCATCTTCACTGGTGTATATATCTGCACAGAGTCGGTCTCGTGCGGGACAATCATTCATTAAAATATCGGCGATCGGCTTGCCTAGCTCATCACCCGGATAATGTTCACGGCGACCAAACGGGAAAATCAATCCGCGCAAGATCCAGCCCAGAGCTGGTATTGGAAAGTGTCTGAGAATGCTAAACATGGCTTCTTCTATTTGGAAAAAGCTATAACGCATAGCCCAGTTAACCAACGGCAACTCGTCTTCCTGACGCCCGTGATTCTCATATTGTTTCAAGGTTGCGCTAGCCATATACATATGACTAAGTATGTCAGCGAAGCGACCTGAGAGCTTCTCACGTCGCTTTAGTTGACCACCTAGCACCAACAAGGCGATGTCTGAAACAAAAGCAAATGCTGTGCTCCAGCGTGAGAGCTTTCGATAGTAATGTGGAAGTGCCAACTTGCCACCAACTTTAGCAAGACGACCACCAGTCAGAGCATAAATGAAAGATTTTGCACCATTCTTGAAGGAGTGGCCGAGATGTTTAACTAAAACACCATCAAAGACTTTGAGTGACTCGTCTTTATCTTCAATGGTATTAACGGCATCAATCTCTTCAAGTAGATAGGGATGACAGCGCATTGCACCCTGACCGAAAATAATCAAACTGCGCGTCATGATATTGGCGCCTTCAACTGTAATTGCAATCGGAATCGACTGGTAGGTTCTACCTATATAGTTTCTTGGCCCCATGCAGATACCCTTGCCGCCGTGAATATCCATGCCATCATTCACTACGGTGCGCAACATTTCGGTCAAGTTATATTTCTGTATCGCTGAGATAACGGAGGGACGTTCTCCACTGTCCAGCGCGACCATCGTCAGGTTGCGCGACGCTTCCATCATATAAGTCATGCCACCCATTCGAGCCATGACTTCTTCTACACCTTCAAATCGACCAATTGGCAGATTGAATTGATGCCTGACGCGAGCATAAGTACCGGTCGCCCATGAACCAAATTTGCCTCCGGCAACACCTAACGAAGGCAACGAGATTGATCGACCAACTGAGAGAGATTCCATTAGCATTTTCCAGCCATTCCCAATCTCGGGCTCTCCACCAATAACCCATTCCATCGGTACAAACACATCTTTGCCGAAGTTTGGACCATTCATAAAAGCTGAGTTCAAAGGAAAATGACGGTTGCCAATGGTAAGTCCTTCGGTATCCCTGGGAATTAGTGCACAGGTGATGCCAAGGTCTTCTTCGCCGCCTAACAAACCATCGGGGTCATAGGCTTTAAATGCCAGGCCGACGATAGTCGCGATTGGGCCTAGCGTTATATAACGTTTTTCCCAATTGACCTTCATACCCAGCACTTCTTTGCCTTCGTGCATGCCCTTACAGACAACACCGTAGGCGCGCATAGCGCCGGCATCCGAGCCCGCGAATGGTCCGGTTAAGGCAAAGCAAGGCACTTCTTCGCCAGTCGCCAGACGCGGCAAGAAATGATCTTTTTGTTCCTCAGTCCCGTAATGCAACAACAGTTCAGCTGGACCGAGTGAATTTGGAACCATGACACTGACAGCACCTGTTACCGAGCGGCTGGCGAGTTTCATGACAATGGTCGAATGTGCATTGGCAGAAAAACCAAGGCCACCGTATTTTTTTGGGATGATCATACCCAGGAACTTCTGATCTTTCATGAAGCGCCAAACATTCTCAGGTAGATCCATTAACTCTTGCGTGATTTCCCAATCATTCATCATCTTGCAGAGTTCTTCGGTCGGACCATCAACAAAAGCTCTTTCTTCATCTGTTAATGACGCTTGCGGGTATGCAGCGAGCTTTTCATAATCAGGATTGCCGCTAAACAGATCAGCTTCCCACCACACTGTGCCAGCATCCAGAGCGACTTGCTCGGTGATTGAAATCGGCGGCATCGTCGCCTTGACCATCTTGCGCACCGGGCCACTTATCAGCATTTTTCTTAAGGGCGTAATATTGAGCAGTAGTAGCGGAATCATCACCACCAGGGCTAGCAATACAAAAGGCACCCAGCCTAAAAAACCAGTGAACTTTGAGAGCAACAAAAGTGCGCCGACTATGACTGTCCAGATCGGTAACGACAACGCGATATGTGAGGCTGCGTAAAGCAATACTAGAATTAGTACAATCAAGATGAGCAAGCTCATTTAAATCTCCGGTGTTTTTATGGTATGGCAAACAAAGCGATAACGGGTTTATTGTTAGCCTATGTCCGAATTGTAGCGCAAATTAAGTCTCAGCGAGTAATTCCCTCGCTTCTATGTCAGAAGGTGTAAATTTTACTTTCATAAGTTACTAATATTTAATGCTCGAATTGATGTATATACAGGCATGCAGCCCCTAATTTCGCGCCTCTGGCACGATCCACGAGATTGCCTTTTGATGCAGTGGTTGACACAGGCTCTCAAGTTGAATAAAACAGGCACAGGAAGGAGCGACTTGGGCCATGAGGGCCTCAATACAACAGACTCATAAAGAAATAATTCAATGATCTGGCCTCTACAAACTCACCAACACATAAACGGGACCGTTTAATGAAAAATCTGTTTTTAATTATATTGGGGCTTATAGCTTTGCTAGCCATCATGATCATGTGTAGCTTGCCTAGCGTCTATAAAACAGCTGCGGCATGTACTGTTGATAACTACAAAAGCAATGGCATCGCCGCTACAGCTGTTTATGAACACAAAGGATTATTCACCTGGCCAAAGGATCATCTGATTCGTATCAGTGGTCTACTGCCTGAAGGTGCCTTGAAAACCAAAGCCCTGAGTTTGTTTAACAGTGATTGCAACGGCGGCTGGCTGAATTCAAATTTAAATGGCCTGACTGTTGCTGAAGCTGCTCCACCGCCACCAGTCGTCGTTCCTGATCCAGAGCCGGTACTGCCATCTCCTTATACATTGACGGGTGTAGTAGACGGCAACCGCCAAATTACTTTGAACGGCTATGTGCCTGATCAAACTTCCATGGACGCAGTGGTTGGTGTTGCATCTGCAGATTACGGTCAAGCTAATGTGATTAATAACCTGCAAATCAGCGATGGCGCACCCAATGATTGGAGTGCGACTGCCATTGCATCTCTGGATGCAATCGACCCATTGAACAATGGCCGGGTCGAAATGCGTGATTTGGATGTATCTGTTTCAGGTAATGCACCCGATCAAAGCACCTCTGACATCATCCAAGCAGGTATCGGTGGTTCAGTGCTTGCGCCATACAGCACCGTTTACAACATCACAGTTCCGGCACCGGCACCAGAAGTTGTAGCTGCTAACACCTGTCAAACAGATTTTAATAACCTGCTAGCAAATGAAACAATTAACTTTGAGTCTGCACAGGCTGTCATAGCCAGTGTTAGCTATTCCCTGCTTGACCAACTGGCCAGTACAGCAGCGTTATGCCCTGGTGCCAGCGTTTCAATTGAAGGTCATACAGATTCGCAAGGCGCAGATGTTTATAATCAGGACTTAAGCGAAAGACGAGCACAAGCGGTAGTTGATTACCTGATAGGAAAAGGTATCGACTCAAATAGACTGGGCGCTATCGGTTATGGTGAAGACTTGCCAATTGGTGACAATGACACTTCTGAAGGTCGCGCTATGAACCGTAGAATCGAGTTCACCGTTCAAGGTCTGTAAGACTTTTAAAATGTAGAAAGTAAAACACCCGCTGCGGCGGGTGTTTTTTTATGCGCTGGAATTAAACAACGATTAAACGGCGCAATCTACTCCTGTACCAGAAAGCCCGCAATAACCATTGGGGTTTTTATCCAGATACTGCTGATGATATTCCTCAGCATAATAAAAACTGGGTGCCATTATTACCTCGGTAGTTACAGCTGAAAACTGATTGGCCTTCAATACCAACTGATAATTTTCTAGAGAGGTTTTAGCAATCGCCAGTTGTTGTTCTGTAGTGCAATAAAGACCGGAGCGATATTGCGTACCCAGGTCATTTCCCTGCCGCATACCTTGTGTTGGATCATGCGCTTCCCAGAACACTTTGAGTAAATTCTGCAGGGATGTTTTCTTAGGGTCAAAGATAATGAGAACAACCTCATTGTGCCCGGTTTTCCCGGTGCACACCTCTTCATAGGTCGGATTAGGCGTATAGCCAGCTGCGTAGCCCGCTGCTGTAGAGATAACTCCTTTTTGTTGCCACATGCGGCGCTCAGCACCCCAAAAGCACCCCATACCAATCAGAAAGGACTCAGCGCCATCAGGGTATGGCTTAAGCATTGATGTGCCCAGCACAGTGTGCGTGCCAGATATCTGGATTGGCTCTGATCGACCTGCCAAGGCCTGCTCTGCTGCCACCATTGATGACTTGTCAGTAAATATTCCCATCATGATTCCTCTATTCGATGTCTAATACTAGCAAATATCTGACTGCTAATAAGCAATACAGGATTGTACTCTTGCTCTATAATTACAGCTATGAGCGATTCACCACAACTAGTTGATCGATTTGGTCGTGTAATCAGTTATTTACGCATTTCCGTGACTGACAGATGTGACTTTCGCTGCGTCTACTGCATGGACGAAGAAATGCAGTTCATTCCTCGCTCAGAATTACTTAGTTACGAAGAGATCACTCGAATTGCAACCGCTTTTTCAGATCTGGGCGTGAGTAAAATCAGAATCACCGGTGGTGAACCACTCACTCGTCACGGTATCGAGTCCTTGTTCATACAACTCGGCCAACTTGAGAATGTAAAAGACCTGACACTGACTACCAATGGCTCACAGTTGGCTCGATACGCACAGAAGTTAAAACATGCGGGGGTGACTCGAATAAATATCAGTTTGGACACCCTTAAGACTGAGCGATTTAAAGCGCTGACTCGTACTGGCAAATTGCAACAAACATTGGACGGTATTGATGTAGCCCTTGCCTGCGGTTTTAACAAACTTAAACTCAATGCCGTTATCATGCGTGACAGCAACGATGACGAAGTCAATGCTTTGGTTGATTACGCCATTGCCAAGGAAATGGATATCAGTTTTATCGAAGAGATGCCACTTGGTGAGATCGCACATGATCGTGCTTTGTCATTCTATTCCAGTAATGATGTGCTCGAAGAAATCCAGAAGGAAAAACAACTTCAGGCAGTACCAGAGAAAACCGGCGGGCCTTCGCGCTATTACCAAATAGACAATACCAATACCAGAATCGGCTTGATATCACCGCACAGTCACAACTTTTGTGATGACTGCAATCGGGTGAGACTCACCTCAGAGGGTTTGCTCTTATTGTGCCTCGGACAGGAACACAGCATCGACTTGCGTCAGATATTACGCGATGGCGCCAGTAATGATGAACTACGCCAGGCCATTATCAACTCTATGCAAATCAAACCCAAGGGCCATGACTTTAACCTGAAAGCCCAGCCCATTATTCTGCGTCACATGTCCGCTACAGGCGGTTAGTTAGTCGAACCCACCGCAGGTATCGCACCCACATAACCCACTGGTGCATCAAACGCATCAATCAACTGCCAGATTTGCGAGGTAATGTCAGTACTGGTTGAGCTTGTGAACGCTCCCAGGTGTTGCGCGTTACTCATCAAGTATGAATAGCCATTGATATCTTCAGCGTATTGTAATCCCGTTGCCTCGCCACCGGCAGTTACACTGAGGACTCGTACCAGGCTTTGATCATCAATGTTGTAAGCCCAGACAAAGTTATTAACGTGACGATCACTGTCTTCACCAATAAACAAGGTGCGAATCTCATCGGCATAGAAAATATTATCCGGACTGGCAATGTTATCTACTGCCGCGCGGTTACCTGCCGAGTCGGTAGAGATATCAGTACCAGTAATCAATGCATCAGCAAAAGTTGCCACGTAATTGCTATTAATTAAATTGCCCTGGGTGTCACGCACGCCACTATCAAGATCAAAGGTATACACAGCGCCAGACTTGATCCGATCGAGCTGAATATCAGGAGAGGACGACCCCTCCTCCATAGAGTTTCTCACAGCAGAGATTGCCATGTAGAGCTCACCATCTTCTTCATTAGCGGCCATGCCTTCCATCTTGTTAAATTCACTGGTGGCACCGAGATAACCTGCGTAACGACTCGACTCAAGAAACGCTGCTGCTTTTTCCATACCTGGTTTTACTTTCAACCATTCATTCGCACCCCAGGCTGAATCAACCAGCTTGAAGCCACTTGAGCCTGAACTCTGAAACTCGAAAATATCATTGAAAGCAAGACTGTTGGCCAATGACTCAATTTCAGAGGAGCTGGCATGACCTAGTCGTATCCACTCTATGTCGGCGCTGCCGCCATTGCTCGATGAGCGTTGCTGCCATTTAGCTGCATACAAAGTACCTGCATCGAGATTGCCCACTTGATCAGAAACGAACATCAGAAATGCTGTACGACTGCCATCCTGACCGAGGTAAACTGTTTTTTGGTCATCCAGTACCAAGCCCATTTCCCAGATACCTCGCCCAACCGCATAGTGCTTCTTAACTGTAGATGAGCCGTCTTCTTCGACGGTGACTTCAGGTAGATAACCATAATGATAGGGATTTGCCTGCTCACCTTTCAGATATAGATTAGTGAGACCACCCAATCCATTGTCGATACCATTTACGTTGGTTCTGGCATCAGATGAGTACGCCTCTTCACTACCAAGATGCGTGTTCCATGGAGTTTGTGAGGCAAAACATGGTTGTAACAACCCATTTACCGATGAAAAGTCCACCGCATTTTGACTGCTTGCACTCAGCGTGCCATCACTCGCTTGAGTGAGTTGAGTCACGCTCATACTCATACCAGGATTGGTAAACCAACCGGAGGCTCCACGGGCATCACCGCCGTTAGCAAATAAATAATCAAACTCGTAATGAGTAACCAATTGAATGCTGTTGCCCACTTTAAGCAGGCTGTTGCCATCTGGCGCTTCTGAAATCAGACGCGCACCATTCGGATCATTCAAAGGTGCACCGGTATGATCAAAAATCTGGCCAGCAGCGTGCGCCGAGCCACCGATTTTATCGCGCACACCAAACAATTTGTTATACGATAAATCGATAGTTTTGCTGGTGCCATCGTCATAACTGATTATCGCTTTAGACGTACTGTAGGTAGATGCTCGTTGTTGTGGAGTCACCGGCGCAGGAGTATTAGTGAACTTAACGCTAGTGACAATACTATCGCCGGTTGGTGGATCAACTGGATCTGTTACCTCTACCAGACTGGTAGTGAACCTGGTTTGAATGCTGTTATCAAAACCGGCCGACTCACCCATCCAGTCAAAGCTTGCACTTGAACTATTGAACGTCAGGGATGCAATACCTATCTCCCAACTACCACCACCGAGTGTGAACACACTGATATAGCTGATGCCCTCAAACAAGTCAGATGGCAGACCGGAAAGCGGAACAGTTATTGTAAACCAGTTTCCGGTATCCACATTTGGACCCAGGTAATCACCTAATTTGATGCGTGGCGACTTACCATTAATGCTCAATGAAATTCGATCCCAGTCAGCAAGTCCAGTTAGATCAATTACTCGAAGACGTAACTCATCCATCCCGGCTGCAGGTGAGATTTTTGGTCCCCACAAATTGTCAGGGTTATGACCTATTTTCAAATGATTCCAGCCACCAATGGTATTGGTAACTTTTAAATAAGAGCCGGCTGGATCTGTTGGATCTGTTGGATCTGTTGGATCTGTTGGATCAGTTGGGTCAGTCGGATCGGTAGGATCAGTTGGGTCGGTTGGGTCAATATCCGCCGTCTTTAGCTCCGCTTCGATTCCACCACTATAAGCGTTGTCAGTTTGATCACCACCAAACCAGATGGTTTCTGAACCGCCGCCGGTAAATGAGACTTTTGCCAAGCCTAAAGTGAAAGCATCAGCATCTCGAGAGAATGGGATACTCATGTGCGAAATATTGGTGAATGCATCCGCGCTAAAAGCGCTCAGTGGTATTTTAATAACAAACCAATCTGTTGTATCTGCAGGCAAATAACCGCCCAGAATAGCCGCATTGTCCGATACTGACTGACCGGGCACTACACCAAGCTTGGACCAGTTGGTTGTGCCACTAATGTCCTTAACGGTTATTTCAATAGTGTCATGTCCTACCGCCGGGCTGATTTTAGGCTTCCAGAGATTATCAGCATTATTACCGAGCTTGAAATGCTTCCAGCCACCGCTGGAATTTAACTCAAGGTAAGTAACCTCTTCGGCCACAAGAACAGATGAAAAACAAAGGCATAACACTACCGTCAGCAGCATTCGGTTAAACATGGAGACTCCCAATTAGTCAGGCGCATTGCTTTTATAATTTGTCAGCGCTTTTTTATTATCCTATCCCATTAGTTCCAGCATCAATGTCAGAACTCGCAATATTCTTGTAATCAAATGTTACGAACTGTGAATTTTATAAGATAAACGCGCCTTTGGACATTGAAAATTCGCTATATACTGCGGTGGTATTGTCTTTACAGTGCACTAGGAGTAGTTTTGATAGGAAATCAGACTTAAGTACTATTCGTAACTAACCGAGTGATTGCCTAAATGCCTGTAATTGAGAAGCCAGCATCTATATACAACTTCAGTTGTGAAACGATTGACGGCAAACATCTCAAACTCAATAACTACCGCAATAAAGTACTGCTGATAGTCAACACCGCCTCCAAATGCCATTACCGTAGCCAACTCGGTGATCTGCATGAATTGTATGAACGCTTTAAAGATTACGGCTTGGAAATTCTGGCATTTCCCTGTAATCAGTTTTTACGGCAAGAATCTGCCAACGTATACCAGATCAATAACACCTATACCAAAAAGTACGATGTTGATTTTCAAATTTTCAGAAAGGTGAAGGTCAACGGTAAGTTTGCACATCCTATTTACGACTATCTTAAAGAAGCCGCCCCCGGCGCTTATGGCACAAAAGGCATCAAATGGAATTTCACAAAATTCCTGATCGACCATAACGGCAATGAAATTCAGCGCTTCTCACCGGCTACGGGTATTGACTCAATGTTGGATGATATTGTCAGGTTGCTGGAAGCCAGAATGAAGTCCAGAAAAATTGA
>CALISW010000147.1 GCA_938041655.1 uncultured Thiotrichales bacterium
AGATTAATCAGTATTTGTTGTAATTCGACCGTCGCAAATTCAGCTTGTTGAAACATTGCCGGGTCCATTTCAACAATATAGTCCAGGCCTTTACGTTGAGCTTGTGGTGCCATCAGGCTTTTGACGTTTTTAAGTACGGTCAATAGTTCTGCATCTTCAACATTCAATTCGAGTCGACCGGATTCAACTTTGGAAACATCCAGAACATCACCAATCATGGACATGAGGGTGTTAGCTGATTCACTTATCATGTTCACTTTGTTTCTGACTTCGCCTTCCAGCTCTTCGTCTTTGAGCATATCTGCCGAGGCGACGATACCCGTTAATGGAGTACGTAGTTCATGACTCATGTTGGCTAAAAATTGAGATTTAACCATGTTGGCTTCGTTAGCATGGTCTAACGCAGCGTTAAGTCTATTAATTAGTTTTGACAAATACAGAGGTAGAATAATAATGCCTATTGTAAGGCCAATCGCTAGCGGAATATTTTCATGCCAGTAACTCCCGATTGTAATTACTGACAAGAAGCTGATGAAACTTACTACAGTGATTAACTTTAAATAAAAATCACCATATCTCACGCCATATCCAATAATTGTCCATAGATATAATGGGTAAAATATAGCTCCATAATCACCAAACAAAATGTGTGCGGAAGCTAATGTAAAGCCATCCAAGAGAATAGAACTAACAATTAGTATATGAGTTTCTCTTTTGAATGAGACGCCTGTTTGAATTAGTAATTGAAAAGCTGTTACTAATAGAATAACAAGTGCAGCAATTTCACCTGTGTGAGAGACGCTACCAGTCAGCCATAGATATACCAGATAAGCTATGGTCAGGATTAAACAAACATAACGATTATTGAGTTGCTGCTGAATCTCACTATATTCATTTGCGTCAATTTTTTGAGCTGCTGAATGAGTGCCTTTATTGGTTTTAAGTAAGCCCATATTTTAAATCAAAGACAGTTTTTTATTAGAATTTAAGTGGTGAGAATATTCTAGCCGCTTACAAGCTGTTTAAAAAATATACAATGTGACTCAGTTCACCTTTTCTCAGGCTGTAAAGTACTGAAAAGACAGGCGGTCTATTCTGACAGGGAATTGTGCGCTATTTCGCATTAGGGTTTGTAAAAACCCCGTAACGGCAGGCTTTAGTCTTCGAATGCCTTTTCGATCTTTTCGATGGTACCTATGCATAACAGAAAGGCATTTACGCAGTTGGGGTCGAAGTGTTTGCCGGATTCACCTTCAATGTAAGCGATGGTTTTTTCCAGTGGCCAGGCTTCTTTATAGGGACGTTTGGAGCGCAGGGCATCATATACATCGGCTATGGCAACCAGTCTGGCTGCCATGGGAATATCTTCACCTTTAACGCCAAATGGATAGCCTTTACCGTCCCAGCGTTCGTGATGATACAGCGCAATATTAGCACCGAGTTTAACGTATTTTGATTCGCTGCCAGACAGGATTTCATATCCGATGCGAGTGTGGTTATGCATCATGGTGGCTTCTTCACGAGTCAGGCCAGATTGTTTTTTAAGGATGGTATCGCTAATGCCGATTTTGCCGACATCGTGCATCGGTGCCGCCATTTCTATGGCTTCGCACTCTTCTTTATCTAGTCCTAGTTGTTCTGCGATGGTGCGGCAGTACTTGGCCATGCGGATGACATGGTTGCCGGTATCTTCATCGCGGTATTCACCGGCACGTGCCAGGCGAAAGATGGTTTCTTTTTCTCGGGCACGAATTTCACGGGTTGCTTCTGCAATTTCATGTTCGAGTTGGTCAGCACGGCTACGTAAAGCCAGTTGCTGATTGCGTAGTTTGATCAGATTCAGGCAACGCGCTTTAGCTTCTACTTCATCTATCGGACGTGTCAGGAAATCACTGGCGCCTGCTTGCAAGCATTTATAGCGGGTGTTTTTATGACCATCGATAGTGATCACCAGCACCGGTATGTCTTCACAGTTCGGCATTTTGCGAAAGGCTTTGATAAATTGCTCGCCATTCATTTGTGGCATGCGGAAATCGGTTAGAACCAGGTCTGGTATTTCGTCATCGAGCATTTCCAGAACATATTCAGGATTATCGAAAGCACGGACGGTCAAACTGGAGTCGATGCTTTCAATCAGCATTTTGAGCAACTCGCGCCCGGTGGACATATCATCGATAACATAGACGGTTGAGGCAGTCGCAAGAATACTGTCCTTGAACTCACTGGTCGGGTCTATTTCAAATTCGATGTCTGATTCTTTCATGCTGAAATGCTGATTTAAGTAAAATAAGAATATATTTCTTATTATTAACAGACGATATTACAGAGTTACGTACTGTCAAATTGTGTTGTAAGTATCAGAAAGTTATAAAAAGCTGAACTTTCTTCGTTTAATGACTCATTCTAACATCAATCAGGGTGCTAATAAGCATCCTGATTGCTTTCAATTAGTGCTTTATGTGTTAAGCGGGTCTCGTATTTAGAAAGGCGCGCTCGGATATATTTGACCACTGTACCGCACCCTCATAAAAGTCGGAATAGGACTTATGTATTCGAGTAGCAAGCGGTGAACTGTTGGCCATTTCATCGATGATTTCTGCGGCATAGCCTCGCAGATTTTCCAATACATCTGTAGGTAATGGTTGGGGCGAAATGCTGTGATCATTTTTAAGTTGAGCCAGTGCATCTTTATTGCGCGCATTGTATTCCGCCAGCATACTTTCATTGGCAATACTGGCAGCGGCTCTTACAATAGCTTTCAGATCATCGGGTAAGGAATTGAATGCCTTTTGATTAACCATGCATTCCAGAGTAGGGCCAGGCTCATGCCAGCCAGGGTAGTAGTAATGCTTGGCCACTTTGTGTAATCCAAAGGCGAGATCGTTATAAGGACCAATCCATTCTGTGGCGTCAATAATACCTTGTGACATGGAAGTATATATTTCTCCACCGGGTATATTGACCGGTGTGCCGCCGGCGCGTTCCAGAGCTTCACCACCCAAACCGGGAATGCGCATTTTAAGGCCTTTAAGATCAGCAACGGTGTTGATTTCTTTATTAAACCAGCCCGCCATTTGTACGCCGGTATTACCAGCTGCCATTGGTACCAGACCAAAGCGATCATAGGCTTCTTCCCAAAGCTCCAGCCCACCGCCGTGAAATAGCCAGGCATTCATTTCGGTGGCAGTCATACCAAAAGGTAGTGCGGCAAAATATTGCAGGGCTGGGTCTTTACCTTTCCAGTAGTAGGTTGCTCCATGCCCCATTTCTGCAGTACCGGTTGTGACCGCATCAAACACTTCAAAGGCGGGAACCAGCTCTCCAGCGCCATAGACTTTAACAGTTAGTCTGCCACCGGATAGTTCGCCAATTTTCTCAGCGAGCAGATTGGCTCCTGTTCCGACACCGGGAAAATTCATTGGCCAGGTGGTTACCATTTTCCAGCTGATTTTCTTACCTTTGGCAGCTGCGGGTGCAGCAGCTGTGGAGTCGGTAGCCTTACTGCAGGCACTAGCCAAAGCAGCGCCCGCAACGACGGTGCCAGCACCAGCCTGTTTTAGAAAATCACGACGTTTCATGTCTTACTCCAGTGTTCTCATGTTCTGTTGCCTAGTGTACTTTAAAAACGATTGCTTGCCGACTGTATATAGACGGTGAAATCTATTTGCGAGTACGGCAGAATGCGTATTCGGTTTTGGATGGTAAATAATGGATTATTACATCGCGATAGATCAGGGTACCCATGCAACCCGCGCCTTGCTATACGACCAGCATGGTAATCAAGTCGACAGTAAATGGACCAAAGTCGAACTGGAACGTGTCAAAGACGGCTGGATCGAACAAGACAGTCAGGAGTTACTCGATTCTGTTCTGGGTACAACGCAGCGCTTGCTCGATAGCCTCACGGATGAGCAACGCGGCTCTGTACGTGCGGCGGGCATAGCGACCCAGCGCTCTTCGGTCTTATTGATGGACCAGCATGGCAATGCCGTCAGCCCGGTTTTGAGTTGGCAGGATGTGCGTGCAGCAGATTTTTTAAAAACGATTAGCCACCAACACCAGGTGATTACGTCAATCACCGGCTTACCGGTTTCAGCGCATTATGGTGCCAGTAAATTACGCTGGTTGGTTGACCAGCACAAACCCGATAAAAATAACATCATGCTGACGCCCCTGGTGTCGTATTACTTGTTTCATCTACTGGGAAAAAAGCGTTTTTGTGTTGATCACAGCAATGCTCAACGCACCCAGTTGTTTGATCTGGATACAATGGATTGGTCACCTGAGTTATTAAAGCTGTATGGACTAGAAGGTTATCGTTTACCCGAGTGCGTACCAATGGTAGCTGAGTACGGTGAGTTACTCGATACCGGTATTCCGTTCATGGCCAGTGGCGGCGATCAAAATGCGGCGGTGCATGGTGCCGGAGCATTGCCGGATGACACAGCTTTAATGAATCTGGGCAGTGGTGCATTTGTGATGCGACGCATGCAGCAGCGTCAATCCGGTAATAGTCTGCTCACCAGTGTGGCCTATTCAGATGATGCATCTACCAGTTACTTGCGAGAGGGTACCGTTAATGGCTCGGGTACAGCGTTGAGCTGGGCAACCAAAGAGTGGGATTTGCCCGACACTCGCGAACATCTCTCGGACTGGTGTGACGAGATTACTCAGCCTCCGGTGTTTATTAATGCTGTTGGAGGATTGGGTAGCCCCTGGTGGCGACGCGACGTTAAGCCACAGTTGTTGAATCAGAAAAGTGTAAGTAAAGCAGCCAAGGGCGTAGCAGTTGCTGAAAGTATTCTATTTTTATTGAATACCAATCTAGAGTTGATGCGTCGTGAATTACCGATTAATCGTCTGCGCTTGAGTGGGGGGTTGAGTCAGCAAAAAGCCGTTTGTCAAAAGTTGGCGAATCTCAGCGGACTGCCACTGGAGCGGGTTGATAACCCGGAAGCTACTGCCAGGGGTATTGCCTGGTTAGCTGCCGGTCAACCAGATGGGTGGCAGAACATTAAAATGAATACGTTTACTCCACAGCCTGATAGAGATATTCGTGAACGCTACTGGAAATATTTCGATTTCTTGCGCACCTTGCCACCACCATCAGGATCGGTTCCTGCGTTGGTGGGCCATCGTGGTTTGATGGCGAGTTACCCGGAAAATACACTCTCGTCGATTGCCGCCGCGGTTGGTGCCGGTGCGCCGCATATCGAGTTTGATGTGCAGATGGCAGCTGATGGTGAGTTGGTTGTGATACATGACGACACTACCGATAGAACCTGTGAAGAAAAAGGCAGTGTCTTTTCCAAAACCAGTCTTGAACTGACTGAGCTAAGCGCGCATTACCCGGTAAAATTCAAACAGGCATTTCATCCTGAACCTATACCATTGCTAACCGAGGTATTGGACTACCTTGCAGGCTTTCCACAGGTCACCGCTTATGTCGAAATTAAAGAAGAAAGCATGACACGCTACGGTTTGGATAAAGTTATGGATAAGTTGATATCCGACCTGTCACAGCATCGCGCGCCGTTTTACGTGATTTCGTTTTCCTATGAAGCAATTCACTATGTGCAAAAGCACAGTAGCTTCAAAACGTGTTGGGTGTTGAAGAAGTACGATGATCAATTCCGTACAATGGCAGAAGAATTACAGCCAGACGGATTGATCTGTAACTATAAAAAAGTACCCGATCAACCGCTCTGGCCAGGTTATTGGTGGTGGATGTTGTATGACATTAAAAAACCAAAACGTGCATTGCAGTATCACCAGCTGGGTGCGGACTTGATAGAAACGGCGGATATGACAACGATGTTGATGGATGAAGAACTAAATCGCGGTAGATTACATGGATTATGATGTCATCGTTATTGGTGCCGGTATTCAGGGTGCGGCGGTTGCCCAGGCCGCTGCTGCCGATGGCTACAAGGTACTAGTGCTGGAGCAGTTTGACCAGCCCGCATTAGGTACCTCCTGTAAATCTTCCAAACTCATTCATGGTGGTTTGCGCTATCTTGAGACAGCGCAATTTGCGTTGGTGAAAGAGTGTCTGGATGAGCGTGCATTTCTTTTGAAGAATGCGCCGCATCTGGTTCGTTTGGTTAAATTCAGAATCCCGGTGTATAAATTTACCGGCAGACGACCATGGAAGATATTTATTGGCCTGTGTATTTATTCTTTGTTTAGCTGGAAAGGGTTTCGGCGGGTACCGAAAAAACGTTGGGCTAAACTGGATGGTATAAAAACCAAAGACCTGAATGCCGTATTCAGCTATTACGATGCCCAGACCGATGATGCCCATCTTACTCGTAGCGTATTGGCATCGGCTGAAGAGATGAACTGCAAGACCGAATATAACGCTACCGTAATTGGGGCTAGCTTAAAAGACGATCACTGTTCGTTAACCTATCAGCAAGACGATAGCAGCCATCAGGTTACTGCAGCTTTGATTGTCAATGCCACCGGTCCGTGGGTTGATCGGGTTTCTGCCAGCATTGGTGCCGGTGAAACCAAACGGGATATTGATCTGGTGGCAGGTACCCATATCGAGGTGGAAGGCGAAATCAAAGAAGGTATGTACTACGTTGAGGCGCACGATGGACGAGTCGTGTTCGTGATGCCATGGAAAGGCCATACCATGATTGGAACGACCGAAGCGCCGTACCTGGGTGACCCGGCAAAGATTGAACCCCTCGAATCCGAGATTGATTACCTGATTACGGTTTACAATAAATATTTTGAGCGCCAACTGGTCAAAGAAGAAGTGATCAATGCCTGGGCAGGTTTGCGCGTGCTACCGGTAGCAAAAAGTTCGGCCTTTAATCGGCCGCGCGATACGCTGATGCTTACTGATCGTGAGCAAGCTCCCAGAGTGGTAAGTTTGTACGGTGGCAAGCTCACTGCGCACCGGCATATGGCTCAAGATGTGTTAAAGCTGATGCGTGACTCTCTCCCACAAGATCGTACCAAAATAGCCGACACAAAAAATCTGAAACTGCCGGTAGTAGACTAAGCGTGTGTATATTGTTCATTGCGCTTGACCAGCACAAAGACTTTCCGTTAATTATTGCAGCCAACCGGGATGAGTTTTTTCACCGCCCCAGTGCCGGTATGCATTACTGGGAAGATTATCCCAATATACTCGCCGGTCGAGACATGCTGGCTGGCGGTAGCTGGCTTGGGGTGAATTACAATAACCGTATTGCAGCGGTGACCAATATCCGTCGTCCGGATCTATTAAACGAAGAGGCACGATCGCGTGGTGATCTGGTGGCTCGCTATTTACGCGATGATGATAACGATGCGGCATTCAGTAAATTTTTGGAAGAAGAATCCGATGCCTATAACCCGTTTAATCTGGTCTACGGCACACGTGAAAAATTAATGGTCTACACCAGTGTTAGTAAACGCCTAGTTACTTTACAACCTGGTTATACCGCTATTAGCAATGGCGAGCTGGATGACCCCTGGCCCAAAATGAGTCGCGGCGTGCTGGCGGTTAGAGAGTTGATTGAAGACAGCGAGTCATTGGACGCCAGAGAGTTTCTGCGCCTGATGCGTGATTCCACGCAAGCCGATGTCAGTAGCCTACCTGATACGGGTTTGGGTAATACACTGGAACTAAAGTTATCTTCCATCTTTATTGAGAGCGATCAAAACTACGGCACGCGCACGACCTCGGTGTTGTTGTTTGGTCGTGAGCAGCTGGATTTTCATGAGGTTAACTACACGCCGGTCGGCGGGCGGGAAGCGGCCACACATATTGTGCATCCCTATCTTTGAGTACGTTAGAAGTGTGATCGTGTTCGATTAAACTCCAGAAAATGCTGGATTTGATACCTCAATTTACAGTTACTACTGATTAATACGCCTCTTTGAAGTCATACTTTTGTTAGCAATGTTGCTAACCCATTGGAGGGTAACGATGAAAAAATTACTAGTAATTGTAAGTCTTTGTTTGATGTCCAGCCTGGCATTAGCCGCCAAGCCTGATTGGGCAGGTAAAGGAAAACCTGACCGTGAAGATGTTGAAGCGATGGCCGAGCAAATGAAAGACTCGGAACGTCGTAGTGATATTCTTGATCGCCGCAAGCCGGGTAAAGGCAAGAAGGACAA
>CALISW010000148.1 GCA_938041655.1 uncultured Thiotrichales bacterium
AGATGTACCAGTGGGTAAGTATTCTCACAAAGACATCTCACGTCATGCAGACATGTCAGTGCTTGATGGTCTTGACGGCTTGTTGGAATCTTTTCCAAAATTAAGCCGTAAAGGTAATCGTGAACTAGGTAGAAAAGCAGCATTGCAGTGCGGAACATTGGGTGGTGGAAACCACTTCATTGAAATCTGCCTGGATACTGAAGATCGTGTGTGGGTGATGTTGCATTCAGGTTCACGTGGTATTGGAAACGTTATCGGTCGTTACTTCATCGAATTGGCGAAAGAAGATATGCGTGTCCACCACATCAACCTGAAAGATCGTAACCTGGCGTATTTGAGCGAAGGTACGAAGCACTTCGATGATTACGTGACAGCGGTAAGTTGGGCGCAAAACTACGCGCGCGCAAACCGCGATACGATGATGAAGCTGGTTCTGAATGTACTACGACGCCACTTGGGCAAGTTTGGTATTAAGGAACAAGCGATCAATTGTCATCACAACTACGTGCAAAAAGAGAACCACTTTGGTGAAAATGTTTGGGTAACCCGTAAAGGTGCAGTATCTGCACGTGAGGGTGAGCTAGGCATTATCCCGGGTTCAATGGGTGCACGCAGCTTTATTGTGCGTGGTAAAGGTAACGCCGAATCTTTCCACTCTTGTTCTCATGGTGCGGGTCGTGTGATGTCTCGCGGCAAAGCAAAAGATGCGATCACTGTGGATCAGCACAAGCAAGCTACTGAAGGTGTTGAATGTCGTAAAGATGCCGGTGTACTCGACGAGTCTCCAGCAGCGTACAAAGACATTGATGCTGTTATGGCGGCGCAAGAGGATTTGGTAGAAGTGGTACATACCCTGAAACAAATCCTGTGCGTGAAAGGTTAGTCCGCCTTTTTCTAAACAATGGCTAACAAGTCCGGGCAGTCTCTGCCCGGCATTTTTGGCTCATGGCATAGTGGCTGTGCAGCGGGCTTTTAACCCGCAGAGATAGGTTCGATTCCTATTGGGCCAACCAAATTACGCGGGCATAGCTCAATGGTAGAGCGATAGGTTGCCAACTTGTTGATGTGGTTTCGATTACCACTGTCCGCTCCAAATAATTACTCGATAGCTCAATTGGAAGAGTGCTGTTCTTACACATCAGAGGTTGTCGGTTCGATCCCGACTCGAGTAACCACATTCGTATCACCGAGACGGTGATGCACGGCGTGAAACTTCACGCTAAACCATGGTCAAGACGGTTCATTATTTAGCGGCTTTGGGTTCTTTGAGTCCCGGCTGGCGTGCAAGTGCCTTGCATGTTGTACGTACCAAATAATGTTCACGCTTAACCGCCAACTGGGAATTAGCTCAAATGGGTAGAGCAACAGAATCATAATCTGTGTGTTGTCGGTTCGATTCCGACATTCTCCAACAGCCTTGAAACGGCTCTATGGCAAGTCTGAGAAGACCAGGGTTCGACTCCCTAACTTGGCGAGAAATCGCCCACAACGCGCTCGTTTCCCGTATCAGTTTTGAAATTCGATGTTTGAGTTTCTCTATTGGTACAGCGACGTGATCGCCGGTTGATATCGGTCTGATGAGAGCGATCTTGTATCAACATTTCTTCCGACAAGATTAGATCCATGCGGTTTGTGGTTCGGTCGCGTTCGACGATCTGTTCATAGTTGATTCGACTCATCAACGTTATTGATCCGCTTTTTCTTCGTGGAAATGAGCGCACCTAAATTTTTTATGCCTGTGGTTTTGTAGCCATGGGGTTTTTTATCAACCAACCAAAAGGAGGTGATATGTCTATAGGCGCTGATAACAAGGCGGAAGTTGAACGGGTGATTAATTTGCGAAAAGCCAGAGCAGTGCAAGACAGCAAACAATCACCTCGTTCACAAAGCAAAATCATGCCGTTTAAACACGGTTCTATTAACGAAAAAGGAGAACGTAGTATGTTATTTTTTTCAACTTTTATTGTGCGTAAGCACGAACGCGGTCTCCTGTACAAGAATGGCGATTTTATTCGTTTCTTGCTACCGGGGACTTACCGCTACTTCAATTTGCTACGCCGTTACACGGTGGAGCGCTTTGATGCGAGCACACCGGCATTCGATCACCGATTGATCGACTACCTGGTTGAAGCTGAGCGAGACTCGGTAGATCAACTGTTTGAGGTCATTCAAACCGCAGCGGACGAAATTGCGGTGGTTTACTTAAACGAACAGGTAGATACCGTACTTGGACCAGCACAGCGAAAGCTCTATTGGAAAGGGTTGGTGACCACACGAGTAGAAGTGTTTAAGACCAATGAGAGTCTTGAGCTTGAGCCACGTCTGGCAAAACGTTTGATTACAGGTGCTGATGCACGTGTGCTTAATCTTGCTGACCGTGTGGTCTACGCGCGTATCGTTCCAGAAAGCCACATCGGTTTGTTCTACGTTGACGGTGTACTCACCAAGACGTTGGATGCCGGTATGCACGCCTTCTGGAAGAATGACCGAGCGTTGAATATTGATTTGGTAGATCTTCGTGTGAAAACACTCGAAGTACAGGGTCAGGAAATCCTGACCAAGGACAAAGTTAATCTTCGGATTAACGTGACCGCTACCTACCAATTTGAAGATGCGCTCAAAGCCATTCGAACGGTTAAAGACCCATTGGATCACTTGTATAAGGAAATCCAGTTTGGTCTTCGTGCTGTTGTAGGTACACGCACACTTGATGCCTTACTCGAGGACAAAACTGCTATTGACCGTACAGTGGCAGAGTACCTTGGAACACGCTTTGCCGACATCGGTATCGCGGTTCGCAGTATTGGTGTTAAGGACATCATCTTGCCAGGTGATATGAAAGACTTGCTTGGCAAAGTGGTGGAAGCTGAAAAAGCGGCACAAGCGAATGTTATTCGTCGCCGTGAAGAAACAAACGCAACTCGCTCATTGCTCAACACCGCGAAAGTGATGGAAAGTAATGCTGTGGCATTGCGTTTGAAAGAACTCGAGACCCTGGAAAAAGTGACAGAGAACGTTGGCAAACTCACTGTTCACGGTGGTCTTGATGGTGTGCTCAATGATCTGGTTCGCTTGAAGTAGATCCGAGTTCGCCTGAGGACAATACGGATTGTCCTTATTGCTGGGTGTCTTGGTCAAGGCCGAGACACTCTCTTGGTACGCTGGGTGTAAGTTAACACCATCATGCTCATAACATGGATGATCGTGGTTCAAATCCACGGCGTACCACCACACGATGCATAGCTCAATTGGAAGAGCACCCTGCTACGAACGGGGAGGTTGTAGGTTCGAATCCTGCTGTGTCGTCCATTTTTATTCGGTGCTGGTCTAATGGGAAGACACGAGACTTTGACTTTCGTGATCGTGGTTCGAATCCACGGCGCCGATCCAATGCACTTGTCTGTTGGACAGCGAGAAGATTCCAAACCTTCAAGACTGGGTTCGAATCCTAGCAAGTGCTCCAATTTGATGTTGTGGCTGAATGGTTAGGCGCGAGACTGCAAATCTTGTTTATTCCGGTTCAAGTCCGGACGACATCTCCAAATACTATCCTCGAAGGTCAACTGGATGAGCACCGAGCTTCTAACTCGGCGGTTTCAGGTTCGAGTCCTGACGGGGATGCCAACTTAAAGTTTTTTTGAGGCAGGGCGCGTGTTGCACATCTGCGGGTGTAACCGGTGTTTGCGCACCTCGGTACCCGAATGGGTGGACAATAGAGCGTTGCTCCGTCCTGTTTTGAAAATCCAATATTACTTACAGCCGCCTGAAGGGAATTGGCTATACCTACCTGTCTTAGAAACAGGTGTTTCTCGGTTCGAGTCCGAGGGCGGCTACCAACTTTATGGACCTGATGGGAATTGGTTATACCTCGGTGTTTCAAACTCACCGGCATCCCGGTTCGACTCCGGGGGTCCATACCAACACACGCGCAGCTGATGGGAACTGGCATACCTGGTTGATTTAAAACCAACCGTTTCCGCGTTCGATCCGCGGGCTGCGCACCATCATTGGGGACGTTTGCAAATGGATGCTACTACCAAAAACGTAAGTGACCGGGTAGCGGGTAACACCGGCGTCGGCTAAGTGAACTAGCGGTATGGTTGAGGATGGCAGGTGACTGCTCTGCGTAAGGGTTACTCACTGGCGCCCGTTTCCAACGACTGGTTCTTCCGGTAGTAATGCACCGGTACTGACGTTATGCGGGTTCGATACCCGTCGTCTCCACCAATTATTACGGGTGTGGTGAAACGGTATACACGCTGTCGCGAGAAGGCAGTGGCACAAGTCTTGTCGGTTCGACTCCGGCCACCCGTACCACAAACACATTCACACAATTCAAATTACTATTTTTTAATCGTATACAGGAAAAGGAAATGAATACGTTAATCCTTAAGTTGGACATTGCTGGTCAACCAGTCGGCTGGATTTCACGAGAAGAAGGCGCATTGCTTTATTGTCGTGATCAAGTTGCTTGGGAAGCGGGCGAACAAGTGGTTCGTTTGCATGGCGGAGAGTCTCGTCTAACTGGTACGAGATCTTTTCTGGATATCAATACGATTGTCGCTACCCGATCGCATGACAAAGGTCTTCTGAGCAAAGGCGATGTTCCATGTCTGACGAATAAGCAATTATTCTCTCGCGACGAATACATGTGTATGTACTGCGGGAAGCAGTACGGTAATTCATTACTGACACGCGATCATGTTATGCCCTTGTCACGAGGAGGTCTAGATATTTGGGAAAATGTCGTTACGGCATGCCGCTCATGTAATCAGACCAAAGACAATGCGTTATTGAGCGAGATCAATATGAAATTAATCGCAGTCCCATACGCACCTAATCGTGCAGAGGGATTGATTTTAACTAACCGCAGAATTTTAGCGGACCAAATGGCATTCCTTAAAACCCGGGTAGGGAAGGGAAGTCGACTGCGAGTCGCAGCGTAGCTGCGGCTTGGATTTTTTTAAAG
The DNA here is from genome assembly GCA_938041655.1 of uncultured Thiotrichales bacterium. Taxonomy (GTDB): domain Bacteria; phylum Pseudomonadota; class Gammaproteobacteria; order CAZUMV01; family CAZUMV01; genus CALIRD01. The sequence goes on from CALISW010000148.1 coordinate 4,970, forward strand.
TGGCAAACTTTGAGATGTTAAAGGTTTGTCTTACCTCACACAATCATATGCGATCGTATGCTAATGTCGATCTATGATAAATATAGATCGCAAAACATCTCCTTTTCAGAATACTAGTTTCGAGATATTTGTAAAGTCTCATGGCTGGCATTTTGATTGCCATGACGAGAAGTCATTGTTACTGAAAACTATTTCAGTAAATAATATTCAATTGAAAGATATCCTTCACAGCAATAATCCAGTGGTATGGAATGATGAAATCACTTCTGGGTTAGAGGGGCTTCGAGATGAAGGATTTATTCTACTTGATGCTCAGGTTCTACGTACATTAATGAAGTTACAATCTCTTCCAAAAGAATGGGCGGAAATCGCAGATTCTGATTGGATTGGTGGGGGCTCTATCAGGTTTGATGGGAGTATCATTACTTCATCAAATGATCCATCTTTTAGAAGAGTATTCAGTCCCATGTTTAGTCGTGGCATATGGATGTTAGGAACAAATGATGTGCTGTTCAGCCCAGATGAGATACGTAGGTATGAAGAATCTGAAAATCCTGTAAACCCACGACATTTCCGTCAGCTTACTGCTGTTATAAATCCATCGCTATGCATTTAGAAATGTGGTACGACAGTCATTCGTCTAGGTCGGATTGCAAAGCACCCTATCGGTATAGATGTTTTGCGTAGCCGTTACCTTTTTCGGGAGCATTTCTTAAAAAGAGTATTTAAACCCTATTGAAGTTATCGAACTTGAAGGATTCGAGTTTGTAATTCTTCAAGATTTTTTGCACGATAAAATCGTAGGGCAAGGTTTAGATTTTAGGAATAGTAAGTTAGGAATTATCGATACCCCAACGACAACATAATCATAATTTCTGCCATTATACTATAACTTCTTCGGGTATGATCGGATAAAGATTTGGATTTTTCTCTAATAACAAAGGTGAATATACGAAATATTCGGCGGCCGAAATTGTCGAAAAATTTTGCTACTCTCTAGAGAATGGAAGGAAGTTGAACCTGAATTTTGAAATAGAGAAAATGAAATTCAAATCAAAAGAATTGATTATCGCAATCGATGATACGACCATGACCTGGTTGATTTTATCTCGCACAAAATAGCTCAGATCGCATAAAGGCGTTAGTGATCAGTCATTCTGGCTACTTTTCTAATATACGGAACTACTTTCGATTATGGAGTCAAGAACGACAGCACAGGTTGCTGGCGAATCATTTTCATTACTCACTGGGTTGGATTTAGTGGATAACCACCTAGATGAAGAATCGCCACAGAGGGATGAGCCTAGCTCTGTAGAAAAGAGTGAGATATATAATGAATATCGTAACTATGAAGAGCTATTACCGTGGCCCAGCGTAGAAAAGGGCACCGCTTGGTGGGCGGATAATTCAGCTATGTTCCATGGAGATAAAGGATATCTGGCGGGTTCAGAAATCACGCTAGAAAATCTAAACGAAGTACTAAAAATAGGAACTCAAACCCAGCGTTATGCTGCAACTTTAGAATTAGCGAGAATAAAGCCTAATGATTCTGTAATAGATACCCAAGTTTTTTAGGATAATCACTATCTTGGGTAAACTGTACTAATTCAGACTTGATCTGATACATCGCTTGAATTTTTGGAATCGTAGTGATCGTAGGTAACAGATTGCGTGCCTAATAATGCATCTATTGTGCTACCTGAACTGTTGGATTAAACCGATAGTGCCCCGTGATTGTTGCGGTAAACAACATATCTTCTAACTTGGGTCCTGAGCCGATGTTGTGAACAATAAGTGGGTTACCTGAAGCTGTAGATAACGTGTCAGAAACAATACCAATATGTGGTAGGTTACCTACTAACGACCAAGTAACAATATCCCCTGCTTTGTAATCTGATGAATTACTAGATACTGGAAGTTTTTGACCGTGTCTCTCGAAGAATACCGCTAAATTTGGAACACGGCGGTGGTCAATATTTCTATCAGTTTTATTCATACCCCAAATGCGTTTTGATGGATATTCGGAAAAAGCACGAGTCATATCCTCATGGACTAGAGCTTGTAAATCAACGCCCAAGCTTCGATAGGATCGAATAACCACATCCGTACAGACACCAATATTTGAAGGTACATCACCGTTAGGATAATCAATAACCCTGTACCTACCGTCATAAGTAATATTTTGCGTAGTTCTATATAATGCAGCTTCAACTAAATCCTCTTCAAAACCAGCCCAAACAAAGGTTATGAAAACCGAGGATAAAACAATAAATATGCCTTGGTATATAAACTTAATATTCATAACGAAGCATGAAATAGTTCCGAAAAGGGGTTAACGTTTTTGGAATCGTTCTGATTGAAAGGAGCATTTTCGCGCCTGCTTATTTGTTGAATTTTCAATGATTGTACAGTAACCAATTATTAGCAGCTATAATGGCCGGATCCAGATTCATCGCCAGCTCTGGTGAAAAACTTATGTGCTCATCTGGCTGCAAATTCTTATTAAAAACAATATTGTTTCTGTCCGCATAATAGCTCACGGCAATTGACATAATTAGCTCTTCACCAATGCTTTCCCAATTTGTGACCGTCGTAAGACCTCCTGTAGGCTCACCGAAGAATCTTGAATTAGAACGCCCCTTAAAGGTAGTTGCCACCGCTTCGCCTGAGCTCACTGTGTAGCGACTGATAAGCACAGCAACATCCGCATCACAGGGGATATCATTCGAAACAGGCAATGGGATCTCATTATAGTCGCGAAGGTAAAAATTACCTGCCTTCATCAACCAATTCCCAATGATTTCACCCTTAGCGTTAGCCTCACCACCGACCACTCCATTGCAGAGTAAAGGACCTAAGCCAGCCATCATCGGGTGCATGTTTCCACCCATGTTATAGCGGAGATCAAGGATCCAGTTTTTTGCACCTTTTTTCGCAAGTAGCTCTAAGTTGGATCTAATTGAGATAGCGTGCTCATTTAAATCTTCACCAGAGAAAATTCCTTTAATTTTTATATATCCGGTATGATCACCCAGTAATTCAAAATGATGCTCATGCTCCAAGTTGAATCGATGCACAATACTCTGATCTATAGTTCGACTATCTCTATTCCGTTCATTACCCCATTCTGTAAAATGGGCAAACACTTGGTTATCGTAAAAAAAGCGCGCATGCGGGTCTCGAAGATGATTTAGCGCCGTACTCAAGGGTCTTTTCATATCTTCTTTTGTCTGAATATCTGCGATCTGCTGTTCCAACTCTTCTTCGATCGCAACCCAGTCGACATCACTAGTAAAAAGAGACTGCGCCTTGAGTTCCACAAGCGCGGATCGTACGAGCTGTTTGCGCGCCTGAATTGCAGTGGTAATATTTTGATCAGAAGTTTGATTGAGTTCAGTCGGCGGCTCCAAAGGAGCATTAACCGACTCTGCACAGCCACCTAAGAATGCAACAAATAGAACACTTGATAACACTACTAGTTTCATAGAAACCTCTCTGAGAACGCTTGCTACGTTAAATATAATATCATGCCTCTGAACAATTTCATGCTGTCGAGAAAACACCAAGATACCCTTCGAACCCAACTTATTAGCGTGAGAAACTGAGCGCCTCGACTTCTGATGTCTCAATAGACCGCATCCATTGTTTTTTCGGTACCGTTTCGAAAGCATTATGATTTAGATGCGAAGATCGTTCTCTTTAACCATAAGCATTCATCAGACCAAGCGTTGGTTAAGGCACAAAACCCTTATTATCGGAATGAGCTACCTAAAGAAGATAATGGAAAAATTTGCTTCAATGGTCTATTGAAAGGCAGTTCTAATGCGCGCTGTCTTAGAATTAAGATATAACAAACGGACGAGATATAACATTCGCTAGCTATAACTTGTTAACAGTCTCTATGAAAGTCTTAATTTATAAGGCTAATACTGGATGGTTGTGAAAATTACATACCCTGTCCTTGTAACCGAATAACCGACAGCTAACCTAAAAGTTGTCTGTATATTGACAAGCAGAAAAAGTGAAGATCAATTCACTAAGAGCGCACTAAAGTATGAGCCTGATCACGGTTTAATTCCTATTCATTCTTTACATTGTCTGCAATAAAAAATTATCATTTGGAGAAAAATATGGGTCTACCCGAAAAGCGTGTTATAGCAAGTGTTGAAAGTGATCTTTTTCCTGGTATGAAGGAATGGATTGTTGAATTTTCAGGTCAAGAAATACCATTCGAAGCTGATTATGAAAGTCTTGGTAGCTTCTCTGATCAAGAGCATTTAAACAGTTCTAATGATTTTTGTGACCGTGTGTTTCGGGATTTTTTCATTGGCCTTGCTGATGTCTGTTCAGATGAAGCTGGTAAAGCAGCGTTTTTTGAGAAGGTCGAAAACATCTATTTCAAATGCAAAGATACTAATCCTACTGTGAGTATTGATGATAAAACTATGAATGTTGGAATGACATATTTAGATGAGTCATCACGCCCATCACGCTCTGAATACGTTGCTATGATCGAAGAGCTATTATAGAAAATTCGATACTTATTAATTGTAGTAGCTCAGACCCGGTCTGAACATTACCGATTTATACGGAAGCCAGTATTGTAATTTCAAGTTAGCATAACTCTTTTTACCTGGATGGGTTCGCTCAGTTATGTAATTCAGCCGCCATTCTTCAAGATCGATTTGCAAGTTATTAATATTAGTGTGGGTCTTCTTACCTAATATTACCTGATAAAACTTCTGCAGGATGCTCTTGTGGTGGCCTATCGATAACACCATTAGTTTACAACGTCTTCACTTTGGCCCGGTGTCGACACAAATGTTGCACTTCGTGACGTATGTATAGGTACCTCGAAAAGTCTTTTCATGGTTTGGTGCGGCACGGCACAGGACATCAAGAATAACGTTGTTGCGATTGAACTTTAGAATCTGGACATAATATTGGATTCGATCAAGGCTCGAGCTCAATGAATTTGCGTCCAAATTCTTCGAGGAGTGTGTTTTGGATGTTATTTAGAAAAGCGGCGTGAGCTTCCCTGCCAATATCTTTAGTCATTATTTCAACTCGTATATAGGATTTTTGGTGTAATGGCGAAACGCTAAGTCTTAGCATTGGTATTTTTCCTGCATTTTTTAGCGATTTCATGCATAACCTTTGAGGTCCATATTTTGACCAATGTTTATCGCAGTCATAGGTTTCCATGTCATTTTGATTTCCCCAATTCTCAATTACATCGGTGACGAAAATCTTTTTATCTCGTTGGGCGATGACTCTTATCGTGTTGTGACGCACACTACCCAACTCTATTATAGACCGGAAAATCAAAACTGATCCGACGCTTGTTGAGTAGAGTGCTCTCTTCATTGACGGGAAAGACCAGATTATCATCACGGATGCGATAGCGATTCCTATGAGTAACTTCCTTATTGAGCCGATTTTATTCATTTCGGTTTTATACCTATATATTATTAACTGCTGTACGAAAGTGATTCGGTCAAAGTATCTTTTATATGATCGCTTTAAGAGTCTTTAATACACTACCTATTTTTGTAGTAATGCCATTTATAGTAGCTACGTCTTTTATTGGGTTCAGTATAAGCTCGTATTCCGTGTTAATACTTGGGTAACGAGCAAGCACTAACATAATTGAGCTTATAGTTTCTTTGGCGGACAATAAATGCCATACGTCGCCTTCAAGACTGAGAATTTCAGTGTTCGAAACTGTGTCAAATATTACCGGTGCATCAATCCAATGAGACATCCTCATTTCATGAGAAACGGTTGTCAGCTCATACCTTCCGTTATGCAGATATCTTTTACTATTCATTCTGGTTTCCTGCCAGTTTCCTTCAGGTTTAAGAAGTCTCCGCAAGTTTCTTTTTCCCGAAGTAGGTATAGACTTTGCATAAGACTTAACTCGATTACTCGAAGGCGTTTAAGGGCTTCAAAAAATACTCACAGCGTTTATAGAAAACGCTAGTTTACACTTGGCTAAGGAGCCTCAATAAACAAGGCCTACAATCTGACTTATTGAGATCAAGAGAGTTCTTGCATCGTAGTTGTCGCCTTCCAGTTCACTGAGCTGAATTGTGTCGGGTGATTTTGCTTCTCCCACATTTAACACACCAGTCATTGCATGACCCGTTGCCAAGAAAATTGTCACGTGTTTGCCATTTGATTTTCTAATGTAATAACTAATTGGCTGTTGCGATGAAAATTCAAAACTCATGGGGTTCTCGAAATTTGGGGAAAAGGATTTTGACTATATTTGAATCTAGCATATCAAAATGTGATGAATGTCGAAGGTTTACTTGCGTGGCTCCAACAATTGGAGACGTCCCTGTCTCAATTGTTGCTTGGTTTTTATAGCCTAACCGTCTCTACTGACCACCCGTTCTCTAATATCAGAGAAATTCTCGTCGCGTAGAAGTTTGCCATCTATGAATACTGGCTCAAGCATATTTTTAAAGGTACCGAGCTCGGATTCTCTGATGGTTCTGATATCATTCGCATCTTTAATGACAGCGAGCTTGCCTTTTTTGGAGCGCTTCCCTTTATCTGTGATCGGATCTTTAAAGACATCTCTCCATTCACCATTTACTCTGATAGCGGAAGCTTTCATGGCAAACTTCATAGTGTCTCTATCGACCTTCTGTAATAACTCCCCACCCATACCGAAGGCGACATTATCGGCTGCCAAGCCGCGCTCATTCAT